>JAIRMF010000102.1 GCA_031258895.1 Dysgonamonadaceae bacterium
TTTTTCTTTGCATTTTTTCCGGCAAAGATAATATTTGCACAACTTTGAAGATTTTTCAGCAGACCCTAATTAATATCTGAACCCGTCTTTTTCAAAAAATCCTAATGTTGAATTTATCAATTTTGTCCCCTCTGGAAACAATGGTAATTGTGTTTGCATTGCCTTTTTTGACTGCAAAGATACTGCTTTTTGAAAATATGCGACTTTCTTAGTTTGCGATATACTCGGTTTTATTATATTATATTGTTTGTCTGAAAAATAATTTCATAGCAGGTCAGGAGTTCTGAAATTCAAAACGAGACTGCCGTTTGTGGTAGTCTCGTTTTGATATCTATCGAAAAAACCGGTTATTTTATCGGATATCCGGGGTTTTGTTCGAGATTTAGATTCTTCGTCAGTTCGAGATACGGAATGGGGAAGAGTTTAGTATAGTCGCCCGATTCGGTTATTCTGCCGGCATCCCAAGTATATTTCGACGGGTCGTTGAACGAGCCGAAACGAATCATATCGGTGCGGCGATGGTCTTCGAGAGCAAATTCACGTTTATACTCATCCTCAATATCCTGAATAGTTGGAGCGGCAACAGTCTGATTCCACGAGCGAGTTCTGACCTCGTTGAACGGCGTTGCAGCGTCGCCTCCGAGACGTAGCTGACATTCGGCTTTCATCAGCAGCACTTCGGCATAGCGAAATACTACAACGTCGAACATCTTGTTGCCTTTCGCATTGTATAAATCATCCCAGATATTGTTTTGTTTGAGCTGATACTTGTTCCAGCCGTAACCTTCGCGGGTTTGGCGGTCTTTCACGCTTGAGATGTCTTTTGTGAGAACGCAGGGGATGGCGCCATCGGCGTCAGCGGGACAAGCCTGAAAATCGCCGCCCCAGGAAGGCGGCAAAGTATAAACAGCGCTGCCGTCTTTGTACCTTGCCGTATCGCCAACAATCATATCTCTACGACGGTCTGCCACATCAAATATATCGGAAAAGCCGGGTTCAACAGCGATAACCCAGTCGTCTGCCGGAAACTCGGGCAAGGGGTCAACATAAGCGCCGGAAGCGGGGTCTATTTCCAGTTCCGATTCGTTATAAAACGACCATTTTACCGAACCCGGAATGAGCAAATCAATCACATAGCAGTCGAACCAGTCCAGGTTGGAAAGCGGTACGGCAAGGATAATTTCGTTGCAGGACATCTGTTCTCCCTGTTTGAAATTGTCGAAATAATCAGGGGCAAGACTTCCGGTAATTGTGTTGCAGACATTGAGGCATTTTTGCCATTCGGCTGTGCCGGTAAATACTTCCGCATTCAGATAGAGGCGGGCGAGAAGGCATTTTGCCGCATTGTTGGTAAACCGTCCGTAACCCGTTTCAAGCAGGAGGTTTTTGTCAACAATCGAAATCAGTTCGCTTTCGATAAAGTCATACACTTTTTTGCGTTGTTCTCCGAGGGGGGTGTTACTCGGCAAAGCCATATCCAAATAATCGGTAACGATAGGAACATTACCAAACCAGTCGAGCAGGCGGAAATAGAAAAATGCCCGCAATGCTCTCATTTCTGCAATAAGCGGTTCTTTCAGTTCTTCGTCAAGCGAGGACTGTTCGATTTGATAGATTGCCGCGTTCGACTGAGCGACGCCATTGTAGCCGTAGCGCCAGGCGCCGAGGATTTCAACGTTTTGCGGATTCCATGTATGCAACTGCAAATCGACGTTTCGTCCGCCATCCCACCAGTCCGCGCCATCGTTAAGGGCGGGCAATACTGCTTCGTCGGATGACAGCGGCGTAAGAAAGAAGACAAACTCGCTGAAAATATAGCCGTTGCCTCCATCTCCAAAAGCGCCTCCGCGCATCGAATTGAGCGCCCGTCCGACGACAGTCTGTATCTGCGCTTCGCTGTTGCCGTAGTTACCCGGTGCTAAAATACTGTACGGCTTTTCGTCGAGGTTGGTGCAGGACAGCGTCATGAGACATGCTGCTGCTGCTACCGTCATAAATTTTGTACTTATTTTATTAATAACTTTTTTCATTTTTTTATTTACTTTAAATGTTAAAAAAACAGATTCAAACCAAATGACACAGTACGCGGCATAGGATAGATATATCCCTTGTCGATACCCGGCGAGTCTAATCCTTCGATGCTGACTTCGGGGTCAAGTCCCGAATATTTGGTCAAAGTCAACAGATTTTCGCCCGTAACATACAGTCGAAAGTTAGAAATCCCTATCTTATTCAGAAAGTTGCTCTTGAATGTATATCCCAGCGTAACCGACTGCAAGCGAAGGAATGATGCATTTTCGAGCCAATAGTCGCAATAAGCCTGCAAAGGTTCTGTGGTCAGTCCGCTATCGGCATAACGCTGCGTCATATTGTAGCCGCCGTTTGTCCACGATTTACCGGCAAGTTCGGCTGCGAGCGCGTTCAGCACTTTTTGTCCAAGCATACCGTAAGTTGCAAGATTGAAATCAAAATTGTGGCAGGTTAGGTCGAACCCAAGTCCGTAAGTCATGGCGGGCTGGGCATTGCCGAGGATAACATAAACTTCATCATCCTGAAAAGTAGTAAGCGGGCGTCCGGCGTCGTCGCGGGGGATATCAAACTTTCCGTCAACTATACCTTTGCTTTTCAGTCCGATAAACGTTCCCACCGGATAGCCTTCCGCAACAACCTGTGTGCGCACGTCCAAACCCTGCATACCTTGCAGAGAACCGGAATAAATCATTCCATTCGCCAACTGATATTTTTCGTTAGACAGTTTTTCCACAACCTGTTTGTTATGCGCAAGAGTAAGATTTGCATCGAAAGTGAAATTCTTTGACCTTACAATATTTGCGTTCAAGGTAAGTTCCACGCCGGTATTGCTCAAGTCGCCCACGTTTGCAAGAATTGTGCGATAGAGGTAAGGCGGAACGGGCACCTGATAGGTATAGAGCAAATCGCTCGTCATCTTCCGGTACCAGTCGATTGTTCCGGTTATGCGGTTTAGAATAGAAAAGTCTAAACCGATATTGGTTTGCGCCGTCGATTCCCATCTCAAATCGGGATTAGCGTTACGCGTAAATCCGTATGAGGGTTTGAATGTTCCTGTTGTAATATCGTAGTACGAACTGCCGCCGCCGGACGCACTGAGTGTTGGCAACGATGCATAACTCGATATCCCGCTCTGGTTACCGGTTACGCCATATCCAATACGGAGTTTCAGACTTTGCAGCCAGTCGCTTGTCGCCTCCATAAATTCTTCCTGCGTAATACGCCAGGCAGCTGATACAGATGGAAAGACGCCCCATTTGTGATTATCGCCAAATTTCGACGAGCCGTCGCGACGAACGGTTGCCGTAAATAAATATTTGCTGTCGAAACCGTAATTTACGCGGGCATAAAGCGAGATAAGTTTTGAATCGTTCTTGTAGGACGAGACATCAGACTGTTTGAAGTCGGTGCCTGCGCCAAGATTATTCCACAAAAATGCGTCGGTATCGAACTTTGAACGCGATGCTCCGAAGCCTTCGCTCATCTCGTAGAGATATGAGTAACCGACCATCGCGTTAACGCGATGACGTTTGGCGAAAGTCTTGTCGTAATTAAGATAGGTTTCCAACTGCATTTCAGCAGATTCGGCTAATGAACGGCTTGCCGAGTTATTGGTTGAAGGCGGATAGCCGTAGCCCGAAAAACTGTAATAATAGTTCTGACTGTTGCCGTATTCATAAGACAGGTTGACAATGCCTTTCAATCCTTCCACTATCTCAAGTTCGGCTTTCCCGTAACCGAGTAAACGCTTGCGCGAGCCTTCGTCCTGACGGGCTGCGAGGCTTTCCATAACGTTGGATGTACTTGTTCCGTAGGCATTCGGATGTTCATCCCAGCCTTTATTGGTGTAATTTCCATCCTTATCAAAAACGGGAATTGTCGGATTGATACGGTATGAATTTCTCAAAATGCCTCCGTCCACGTCGTCGGTTTTGTCGATGGTGGTATGTAAACCGAGTTCAAGGCGTAATTTGTCGTTCAACCCCGTTGTGTAAGCGTTCAAACTTCCTGTCAGACGGTCAAGTTTAGAGTTTAGCATTATACCCTCATTTTGAAGGTATGTCAGTGAAGCCTTAAATCCGGACGAGGCTGTTCCATGCGAGAAGGCAACATTGTGCGATTGAGTGATAGCGGTTTGCTGCAATTCTTTTTGCCAGTCGGTGTTTGCTCCGTAATCCATCTCTCGCCAGTTTTCGGCGCCGTTTTTTTCTTGCCATGCGCGCCATTCCGCAGCCGAGAGAATATCAAGGTTTTTCGCCTTGCCGACAGCCATAAAACCATTGTAGGAGATTTTACGTCCTCCGTCTTTGCGGCTGGTCGTAATCATAATGACGCCGTTTGCGCCTCGCGACCCGTAAATAGCCGATGCAGAAGCGTCTTTCAATACATCGATGGACACGATTTCGGTAGGCTGAACGGTGTTAATATCAATGCCGGGAATACCGTCCACAACAATAAGTGGCGCATTGCTTGCCGTCAGCGATGTTCCGCCCCTCAATCGCATCATAGGGCTTGAGGTCGGGTCGCCGCCATTTGAGTTGATGACTGCCAAGCCGGCGATTTTTCCCTGCAACAACTGTTCGGCGGAAGAGATAACGCCTTTGCGCAGATCTTTTGCCGACACGGACGTGATGGCACCGGTAAGGTCAGATTTTCTTGCCGTACCATAACCGACGGCTACTACCATTACCTCGTTCAGCGCTTGATAATCTTCGGACAGCGTTACATCTATCACGTCGCCCGAAACTGTCGTCTCCTGCGAGATGTAGCCGATATACGAAATCAACAAAACGTCGCCTTCCTGTGCCGACAGTGAAAAACGTCCGTCGACGCCTGTTGTCGCGCCTGTCGAGGCGCCTTTGACGGTAACGTTTGCGCCAACCAGCGCCTCGCCTTCCGTATTGGTAACAGTACCTGTAATTTGCTTATTCTGAGCAAAAGCAACCGCTCCCGTCAATATAAAGCAACATACGATGAAATAAAATCGAATTTGAATTTTTTCTTTCATATAAATAAATTATTAATTATAATTTGAATTTTTTTTACATTTTGTAATTGATTATTAATTAGAGTTTCTCATACCGCCGATACTAACAACGGCAATATTAAACTTATCGCTCGGAGCAATATATCCGAATTTCTTCTCCATCACTACGCCCGAAACTATTGTTACTCCGGCTGTGAGGAGAGCACCTTTTGGGAGAAATGACCTCCTATCCATTTTTTTGTCCATATTGTACTATTTTTTACACTTTTAAGTTTATTATAAATTTTAATTTAATTTAATAATATTTTAATAAAATATTCACATTTGGATGCTTATATCATTTCATCATCCTTCGACACGTATGCCGGAAATCCGTTTTTTCGCTATTGTGTTTTATCCATAGGCAGCAACTTTATAACAAGGTGATAAATATTGTGGAACAATGTTTTGTGTCGGTCATAAAATAGTTTAGACGAGGCAACATAAAATAAACTATTTGTGCGTCTTGATGACGCACCCACATAGACAATGCTATTATTCTCTCTCTCTCTCTCTCTCTCTCTCTCTCTCTCTCTCTCTCTCTCTCTCGGGGTCTGGGGG
>JAIRMF010000035.1 GCA_031258895.1 Dysgonamonadaceae bacterium
CGGAAAAAAGCGGCAAGGCCCGCGGCCTTCAAATCTTCAACACCTGCAACAGATGCGTCGAGACATGGAACGGGTCTAAGTGGATACCACAATATCCTCCGGAGGTTATTCTGAAGCCGATTATGATTGACGTTGAGGGTTCTTCTTCGTGGAAATGGGGTGAGAATAATATTGCAACCTCTGCTACTATCCTTGGTTTTCAGATGGGCCGTACGGAGGTTACTCAGGCACAGTTTGAGTACGTGATGGGTGTAAATCCCTCTATATTCGGGTGCGGTAACACTGATAATGACAGCTATGCCAAGAAAGGTAATGCAACTTCGGCTTTGCCTGTTGAATATGTTAACTGGTATCATGCTATTACTTATTGTAACAAATTGAGCATTCTTGAAGGCAGGGACATTTGTTATACCGTACCGGGCGAGGGCTTGACAACACCGGCAGACTGGGAAAGTTTAATTTACGATAACATTCCTACAGACAGCGATGACGACTGGAATGCTGCCAAGTGCGATTTCAGTAAGGATGGCTATCGTCTTCCAACCGAGTCTGAATGGGAATATGCCGCTCGCGGCGGAAAGAGTTCGAAGAATTATCGCTATGCCGGTGCCGGCAGCAGCGGTAGTATGGACGAATCTGCTCTTTGCACGGTTGCCTGGTGGAGCGGCAATAACGGCGGAGGTACCGCTTGCAACGGCACAGCCAGCAATATTTACGGCACCAAGCCCGTAGCGCAGAAAAAAGCCAATGAGCTTGGTCTTTATGATATGAGTGGTAATGTTTTTGAATGGGCTTGGAACGGGAATAGTGACACCTTTCCCGCAAATACACCATCCAAAGAAGTACAGACTACGGGTACTTTGCGCGTCTATCACAGCGGCACGTGGAGCGATACCGAGTCCTTCTCCCGCGTCTCATATCGCTACGGCAGCGCCCCTAACCACCGTTCCCACCATATCGGCTTCCGGGTTGCCGCAAGTAACTTCGCTACTGTAACCGTTAACGTTGATACGGGAGGAACCTAAGTAAGAGGTGGTCTTAATTCTAAAGGTATTGTGATTGCAATATGGCGGCCCGGCAAAGCATTGCAACCAATTTATCATGTTTTATCCGAAAAATAGTACCTTTGTACCGCTAATCGGATAAAAACATGATTAAACGCCTTTCCATCCTAATTGTCATTATCCTCGCCCCAATCACAGTACTGTGCGCCCAGGACGAGGATTTCTTCCTCCATACCGTAGAGCGCGGACAAACCGTATACTCAATATCAAAAATGTACTACGTCTCCACGGATGACGTCTTTAACCTCAATCCGGACAGCAAAACCATGATCCGAGAAGGACAAAAACTGAAAATCCCCCAAAAATCCGGCTCGTACATCTACCACACCATCCAACCGAACGAAACACTTTACGGCGTGTCTAAAAAATACGGCCTGACAGGTGAAGACGTCGCAGCCGTCAATCCCGGCCTGTCAAAAGAAACATTCTCCATAGGAAAAATAGTGAGAATTCCCGTCAACCGCGTGATAGCGCCGCTCCCAAACGATGACGAGGAAACAGGCAGCCGAATCGCCAACTCTCTGCTCAATCAAGTCAAACCCGTAAAATCGGTCAGCCCCGTCAAAATCGCACTCATACTGCCATTCGACGCCAAAGGTAAAAAAGACAGGAGAATAGTTGAATATTTCGAAGGTTTCATGCTGGCGCTAAAAGAAATCAAAAGCAAAGGTATATCGGTCGATTTGCAGGTCTACGACAGCGGTACGGGTGAGGCCGGAATCCTTCCCATACTCAAAAAGGACGAAATCAAAGACGTGCATCTGATTATCGGAGGAAATGCGGAACAGATACAGCCGATATCGTTCTTCGCCAGAGAACATGACATACCGTACGTCATCCCGTTTACTTCCGACAGCGACGAACCTTACTACAACCCGAAAATTTACCAGATCAATACGCCTCAACCGTACCTCTATTCGAAAGCGTCCCTCGCCTTTGCCGAAAAATACCGCTACGAAAATGTTTTTATAGTCTCCGGCGAACAGTCCAACAAGGAAGATTTTATAAAGTCGTTGAAAATGGATCTCAGGGCGCAGAAAGTTAACTTCCGTACCGTTGCCCTGTCCGAGGTCAGTCTTGAAAATGCCGAATTGGGGCTGTCCGCCGTGAAAAAAAATGTTTTTGTCCCTACCGACGATTCCCCGTCCACACTTGAAATGCTGACCGTATCGCTCAAATCGATCCTGGAGGAAAATCCCGAATACCGGGTCTCGCTGTTTGGGTATACCAGGTGGCAGATTGATGCGCAAAAGACTGTAACCGACGAGTTCAATCAATTGAATGTGACCTTTTTTTCGGGTTTTTATTCCAATCCTTTCAGTGAGGACGTACGGGAGTTTTACAGGGCTTTTTATAAATGGTACGGTCATCCGCCCGCCAACGCTTTTCCCCGTTACGGTATATTGGGGTATGATACCGGTATGTTTTTCATACATGCGATAGACCGCTATGGCGTTTCGTTTGAAAACAAGATTGACGATTTCAAATACAACGGCATACAGACCTGTTTTCATTTCGAAAGGGTGAACAATTGGGGCGGATTCATCAATACCGGACTGTATTTCATAGAATACGGCAACGACTTTTCCATACGGCAAAACATGATTAACTGATTTGATTATGAGATTTAGACTTGTTATGGCCGGTATTCTGCTTGTATTTTTTTCCGAGGTTGCAGCGCAGGACAAGCCGTTTGAGCCGGAATGGGCTTTTGGTATAAACGGCGGGGCGACATTGTCGAAGATCAGTTTCGATTCTCAGGTACGCGTTCCGCAAACCAATCTCAGGCAGGCTACGGGCGGTGTGACGGTGCGTTATATCTCGGAGAATCATTTCGGACTTCTCGGCGAGCTTAACTATTCGATGCGGGGATGGAAGGAAAAGACGGATACTTCGTACATAAATCGTTATGCCCGCTCGATCGCTTACGTTGAATTGCCTGTCATGACACAACTTTATTTTGATCTCGGCAAGCAGGTGAGGCTACTCTTTAACGCCGGCACGCAGATAAGTTATTTTCTGAACGAAAAGACGCTTGAGAGGGAGGAATATATTGACCAGCAGCACGGAGAGAGGCCGTATTATGATCTTCCCGTTCAGCGCAAGTTTGATTATGGTATCAGGGGTGGAGCGGGATTGGAGTTTCGCACCGCAGCGGGCTCGTTTATTCTTGACGGCGCTTATTTTTTCGGACTTTCCGATATTTTCGACAACACCCGCGCCGATTATTTTCAGGCCTCGCATAATCAGGTTGTATCCATCAGGCTGACGTATCTTGTTGGGAGGGGAAGGCGATTATGAACACGGGAAGGAATCTTGAGCCGGCGGGCGTTTGTTTTGGGGGCCGAAGGGATGGCTGTAAGTAAATTTCGGATGTTATGCAGTTGAATGTAAGAAACGAGACTTCTACTTTGCGGGCGGCGGTTCTCGGCCAGCCCTGTTCTATCGGTCCGTCGCCTTCGTTGGACTGTACGTACGACGCCAAGTCCTATGAGACGGTCCGGCGTGGGGTTTATCCCAAGGAGGAAAAGATAGATTATGAGATGCACGAGTTTGAGCGTGTTTTGCTAAGGTATGGCGTAGAGATTTTCAGGCCGCGTATTATTGAGGACTGCAATCAGGTTTTCGCGCGTGACGTTGCCTTTGTTATCGACGACAATATTATTATTTCCAATATCATCCCTGACCGTGAAGACGAGAAGGAGGCTTACGGGGAGGTTTTCGGGAATATTGTTTACAGCAAAATTTTCAATTTGCCTGAGAAAGCTCATGTAGAGGGTGGGGATGTTGTTCTTTTCGACGACGTCATTTTCATCGGGATTTACACTGCCTCCGATTACGGTTTTTTAAAAACGGCTCGGACCAATTCTTATGCTTTAAGTTTTTTGAGGGAGATTTGTCCCCGCAAGACCTTTATTCCGATAGAGCTGATCAAGCACGATACCGATCCGAGGAAGGGCGTTTTGCATCTCGACTGCGCTTTTATGCCTGTCGGTCGCGGCAAGGCGTTAATTTACAGGGAGGGTTTCTTTAAGCGCAGGGATTATTTTCGGGTCGTAGAGATTTTCGGGGAGGGCAATCTTTTCCATATCACTGAGGAGGAGATGTATTATATGAACACTAATATTTTTTCTTTGTCGCCCTCTGTGGTTGTTACCGAGAACCGTTTTGACAGACTTAACTCGCATCTGGAAAACGAATGGGGGATCACGGTTGAGCGTGTGCCTTATTATGAAATATCCAAGATGGGCGGGTTGTTGCGCTGTTCCACTTTGCCTTTGGTAAGGGACGACGATTAAACTTTCCTCATTAATACAGATCTTTTTTAAAAAGAATAAAGCTGTCTTGATTTCAAGGCAGCTTTATTTGTTTGACTTGTGAATTATTAACTGTTACGGCTTTTTTCAGTCTACGGGGATGTATTTATTCACGTTTTTACTTCCCACGAGGGCATAGTATAGTAGATAGACGAGGCCGGCGACGACTATCCAGTAGCTTGTCAGGTATCCGTTTCCGCCCGTCAGGTCGACTATGCCGTTTTGCAGCAGCGGCAGGATTCCTCCACCGCAGACAAGCACCATGAATATTCCGGATGCTTTTTCGGTATATTTACCGAGTCCTTCCACGGCCAAGTTGAATATTCCTCCCCACATCACGGAGGTGCAGAGTCCGGTCAGAACTAAGAGTGCGGCGCTGACCGGCACTTTTTCCAAGCCGAACAATCCTTCCGGACTGTTTTTGAATACGGGCAGATTGACCAGCGAGCTGACCGGGGAAAAGATTGCTCCGAAGGTGAGGACAAGTCCGGCGACGGATGCTACCGCGAGCATTGCTTTTGCCGACACTTTGCTGCCGATAGCCGCTCCGAGGAGTCGTCCGACCAGCATTAACAGCCAATATGTGGCGGCTACCGAGCCGGCGATTGCCTCCGCGCTTGCGTTACCTTCCGTTTGCAGCACGTTCAGGACGGGGTTTTGCAGCCATTTGTTGAGCAGGTTGGGGATTCCGACTTCAACGCCTACGTAGACGAATATTCCGACCGCACCTAATATGAAATGGCGGAAAGACAGGGCGCTGTATTTGGATGTTTTTACGGTTTGTTTTTCCGTTTTCCGTTTTTCGGGGATTTTGGACAACAGTATGACGACGAAAGCTAATGCGAAGACGGCGAGCGCGGCATACATGAGGGGGAATACGTCGCTGATTTTGGCCTCTGCTATTTTTGGTATCAGGATACCTGTCAGGATGATGACGGCGGTACCGCAGAGGGAGTTGAACGAGCCTCCGAGTTGAAGCAGGGTGTTACCTTTTTTGCCTTCGCCGCCGAGGGAGTTTAGCATTGGGTTTACAACGGTGTTCAGGAGACACATCGAGAATCCGGCGATAAACGCTCCGAGCAGGTATACGCCGAAACTGCCAGCGTAACCGGAGGCTGTTTGAATCGCCACCCCGATTATTCCGACCGCGATCGCTATCAGGGCGGTTTTTTTGTATCCTACCTTGTCCAGGAGGTTGCCGGCGGGAATACCCATCACTGCATAGGCGATAAAGTTGGCGAATACGCCGAGTGTTCCCATCCAGTTGGCGACTCCGAACTGAAATTTGAGGATGTCTCCCATTGGGGAGGCGAGGTTCGTTACGAACGAGATCATACCGAAGAGGAACATCATCACTATTATCGCGAAAATGTTTCCGATTTGTTTTTGTTGTACCATAATGTTTTAAAAAATTAAGCGTTTATTTATAAAATGAAGTTATCTTCCTACGGCGCCGAACACGTATACTGTTTCCGATTTGAATGTATCTTCCGGTCTGAGTACTGTGGTCGGGTAATTCGGGTGATGGATGCTGTCGGGGAAGTGTTGTGTTTCCAGACAGAATGCGGAGCGTCTCGGATATGTGTGACCGTTTTTCCCTTCGAAACCGCCATTTAAAAAATTTCCGGTGTAGAGTTGTAATCCGGGTTCTGTGGTCAGCACGTTGAGGGTTATTCCGGTTTTTGGGGAGGCGGCTTTGGCGACCGGCTGTAGGCCGTCTCTCATTCTGTTAAGGACGTAGTTATGGTCGTACCCGCCGGCGAATATCAGTTGAGTATGTTCGACCTCTATTTGGTCTCCGATACGTCGCGGCTTTCTGAAATCGAACGGAGTGTCTTCCACCATTTCGGGCCTGCCGAGCGGAATCAGTTCATCGGTTGCGGGGAGGTACGAATCGGCGTCTATTTCGAGCAGGTGGTCTTCTATTGTCGGATTTCCCTCGCCCGACAGGTTGAAGTATGAATGGTTAGTTAAGTTGATGAGGGTTATTTTGTCTGTTTTGGCGGTGTATGCGATTCTAAGTTCATTTTTGTCGGAGAGGGTGTATACGACGGTTACGGCGAGGTTTCCCGGGTACCCTTCTTCTCTGTCCGGGGATAGGTAACTGAGCTCGATTGTTTGGTTGTCGAGTTGTTTTGCCTCCCATACGACCGCATGAAAACCTTTGACGCCGCCGTGCAGGCTGTTGCGTTTGTCGTTTTCTTTGAGGCGATAGACTCTGCCGTTGAGGCGGAATGTTGCTTTGTCGATTCTGTTTGCCGTCCGGCCGCATATGGCGCCGAAGTACGGTTCTTTTTCGTCTAAATATGCTTCTATACTGTTTTTTCCGAGCACGACGTCGACAGGTTTTCCGTATTTATCAGGGACGATCAGGGCGGCGATTCTTGCGCCGTAGTTTGTTATTGCTATTTGTGCGCCGTTATTGTTTTTGAGCAGGAACAGTTTGACCGGTTTACCGTCCACGGTTTGTTCGAAGTTTTTTTGTTCGAGCCCGCTTAAAGAATGTAATGTTTCCATAATTAATTTTTTTTTCAGAGCACAAATGTAGGTATAAATTTTGGAATATTGCAAAGTTTTTTTTGGGTAGTTTTTATTCTCTCGTTGGTTTTTATTTTTTTCCTTTGAATTTTCTCCGTGTTTTTAAAAAAAACGGCTTGTGTTTTTCCATGACATTTTAAAAAATTCGGTAATTTTGCCGCCCGAGTAGCAATTTATGGGGATATTTGGGCTAAAAAATACCAAGTTTTAGGTATTGACACGTAAAAAAACCCGCAGTAATTTTGCAGTCGATTTGAAAGATTAATATTTTGTAAGTAAAAATTTTTGATTGGAGCAGATTCGGCCACCTCTAATTTCGGGGGTGGCCACCGGAACGGGGCGAGGATTTACTCAAAACGGCCAGGGGAATTCCAAAAAGATTTTAAAAGAGACAGTAACTCATTTAGGGAAGACAATAATTCATTTAGGGAAGACAGTAACTCATTTAGGGAAGACAGTAACTCATTTAGGGAAGACAGTAACTCATTTAGGGAAGACAGTAATTCGTTTA
>JAIRMF010000092.1 GCA_031258895.1 Dysgonamonadaceae bacterium
TACACTCTAACTCAAAATACTATACCAATGTTCTTCTCCTCAATATTACGAATGTTCTCCCGCTGACGCTCGAAAAACGCCGACTGAATAATCTCGTTAGACTGCGTTATCAAACGTGAACACTTCCGCAATACATCAATCCTGTTACGATGCAACGAACAAATCGCCGGATTAGCAGCCTCTATCGGAGCTAAACTGTGAATGTAAAAACTAGACCGCTCCCTGTTGTCACAACGTAAATAAAGACTGTTAGAATCAACATTCACAAACGAAAGATATATCTGAACACCTACACTGTCTCGAAAATATCCCGTCTGAGCTACCTCCTCAACAATATCTACCATCTTATTCATGTCGCTCTTCAACGCCTGCAAATCCTCAAGAGAAATAAGATTCCGCTTATAAAAATACAAAATGTCGTTGATCAAATTGCCGATAATGTTCGAATCAATGATGAACGTCACACTCTTCGTACATATCTGAACCTGCTGCTCAACAGCCCGCTTAAGGTCCTTCAACTCCTCCGGTAAAGAAATCTCCGATAACTTGTTCTTCAACGAAACCTTCGTGCTGTTCTGCATGTACTTGAAATACGAAAAACGAAACAACGAATTGAAATGCGTGAAGAAAAACGGTAAAATGTTGTTCATCGCTACAACAATCTCCGTGTCCTGCGAATTCGAAATAACTATCAGCTTGTCAAGATACTCCCTGATCGTGTGCCTGAAAATAGGAAACTCATCCCTCGTCTGCTCAATGTCCACCGAAAAAGATACACGAGAACTGCTGCCCATCGAAATAATCTCGTCAACCGAGAAATTAAGATCCTGAGCCATCCTCGTAACCTCCTCAAAAGTGAACGGAATCTCCTCCCGCAACCTACGATAGGCAGATTCCTTACTGATTTCTAAAATGTCCATCAAATACTCCGTCGGCTTGATGTTCCTGGGAAGAGAAGAAAGAATCTTCAATGTTAACGCGTTTTGTCTACTTCTGCTCATAATGTTTTGATTATTTTTGTTCTTATATAACACTTAAAAACTTATTTTGTTTTAGAAAATATTCAACCCCCTAAACTAATTATTCGTTCCGGAAAGACCGCAATCTGTTGCGAAACGCCTCCACTACCGCAGGAATTACCGACGCAAAAACAATCGCCAGCATCAATAAAGTTAAGTTCTTTTTGACAAACTCCATCTCGCCAAAAAAATAACCCGCGTAAGTGAACAACGTAACCCACAATACCCCACCAAAAACATTGAAACTGAAAAAACGAGGATAATGCATCCTCCCCATACCCCCGATAAACGGAGCAAAAGTCCTCACTATAGGAATAAAACGAGCCATAATGATGGTCTTCCCCCCGTGTCGCTCGTAAAAAGTGTGAGTCTTCTCCAAATATGACCGCTTGAAAATCCTGGAATCCGGATCCCGAAAAAGTTTCCTCCCAAAATACTTGCCGATAAAATAATTACAAGCATCGCCCAAAATCGCAGCCACAACAAGCAATACAACCAAAAAATGAACGTCTATGTTCTTATCGCCTATCGCAGCCAAAGCACCCGCCGCAAAAAGTAAAGAATCGCCCGGAAGAAAAGGAGTTATCACCAATCCCGTCTCGCAAAATATGACGAGAAACATAATTGCGTAAAACCACGTCCCATAACTCTTAATAAGTTCCGAAAGATGAACGTCAAGACGAAGAAAAAAATCAATTATAGAATTAATTAGATCCACCTGTTTTTGTGTTTCAATTTCGGGTACAAAGGTAAGAATAAAAAATAACTTTCTAACACAATATCACGCCCTTTTTTTGACATCTAATCAAAATATCGCTGCGAAAGCATTTTTAAATCTTGCTCTAAAGCTTATTTCCAACGGCATGTGGATGTTATTGACATAAACAATTAAAATAACGAGCTGTGCCCCGTTTTTATTACGGCAGCTGTTTTATTATCTCTTCTATCGTCCTCTCAAAATTTTCCCCCTTAAAAAGGGTTTCGCAGTCTGAGACAATAGCGGCTTTTTCGTAAAACGGTTTTCTTTGTTGTAAACTGCTTTCAACATAATCTTTCATCTCCTGCAAAGACTTATTCTCAACCAACGGACGTCTCCTGATAGCGGAAAAAAGGCGTGTAGTGAGTTCCTCTGCGCTCACTTTCAGATAAACCGTCAAACCGGCCGCATTCATCACTTCCATATTGTCAAAAAAACACGGCAACCCGCCACCGGTAGAAATAACCACGTTCTTAAAACCCGAAACTTCTTTCAGTATGCACCGCTCTATATTGCGAAACCCGCTTTCTTCGTGTTCTTCAAATATTTTCGCGATGGTCTTGCGATAACGATTTTCGATAAACTCGTCCGTATCCGTAAACCGCAAACCGAGCTTCTCGGCAAGACGTTTGCCTACCGTTGTTTTGCCGGAGGCCATGTAACCGGTTAAGAATATTGGGTTCAAGGATTGGAATGATTTTAGAATAGAAAACTTATACCTGCCATAACATTGAACGGTTGCACCGGATATCCGTACCAAAAATCATACTGTTGGAAAAGGAGATTATTTACCGTCAGATATGCGGAGAAGTTCGGTTTGAATGTGTATGTTGTTTTCAGGGATGTGTCGTGAATATTCTTCATTTTCACATATTCGAAGGACAGGTTATCATTATCCGGAGACGGAACATTATTCGACATGTCAAGACATTCAATAGTTCGTCGTCCGTAGGCTCCGTAATAGGAGAGGTCGAACCTAAGGGGCGAATTTGGCGGATTATATCCGATAGTCGCTGAGGTTTCCGTTCTTGGTTTTTGCGAAGGGATAGAGATGTTTCCATCGGTGTATTTCAGTTTTCGCTTATAGTAAACGGCTTTCGCTCCAAATTCAAAATTGTCCGCAAACACATATTTTATCTCGCCGCCCAGATGGGATGTAGATTCATCGTTGTATACCGTTTCGGAATAGTACCGGTAGATATCCCTCCCATAATTGTATTGAATAAAATAATGTTCGTTTTTGGTAATCTTATAGCCGGCAAACAGGTCAATTTTCAGTTCCTGAAGCGGTAAGAACCGTAATCCGAGCGCGGTGTTGAGCGGGGAGCGGGAATCTTTGGTTCTATGGACAGGATTTGCATATCTGTTTTCGTAAAACATATTGTATTTGCTGTTGTCTTCGTGTCCGCCGTCGGATATTGCATACAGATGCGCTTTTTCATGGATGCTCCAGTTAAATTTTATTGCGGGCGCCAATATTTTTTCGCGGTACGGGCCGGATTTGAGACTTAAAACAAGGCCGAGTTTCAGGTCGAAATTGTTCCCTTCAATACGATAGTACGGGTTTAGTGAGACGACTGAGAATTTTCTCAGGTTGTGGTTTTCGGCGGCGAATGTGTTTGACCGGTGGTAGTACAGGTTACGTATGGAGCCTGCCAATCCTAACGATGCTGACGAAGAGTTTACTGTTTTGTTCAGGTTCCAGTCAAGTATGGTTAAGTTTTCGTTTATGATGGGGATGGAGTTGCTCGATTTTTCCTGCCCGAAGAAGGAGTATTTCAGGTTCAGGGAGTAGTTAAAGTTGTTTTGTTCGGTTGAGGACAGGCCTGCATTTGCCTCAACGAGGTTATTTTTCGGGGATTCGGAATAGTCGTTGTTTACCATGTAGACGGTATTCCGGTCGAGGACATTTTTCCGGAGTTGTGAGAGGTTGTATATTGAGGAGAGATATTTGGCATTGGCGGTCAGTTGGGCGTTCCCGAATCTGTGGATATAGTTTGTTTTGATGGAGGAGTCTGAAAATTTGAATTTTTGACTGAGGTCTTTTCCCTGCGAGAAAGTACGTTTGCTTCTGCTTGAGTTGTGCGACAGTCCGAAGCTGAGATAATTTTTAGGGTTATTGATTGCCATGTAACCGGCGTCGGCATTGGCATCAAGCAGGTTGTTTACTTCTCCCGACAGGTATCCTCTGTACTTCGAGATATTCGGTTCTATGAGTTGCGACTGTTGTTTCATGTATGATGGATCGGGAGTGAAGCCGAACATTGTATCATAATCGGAGAATTTCACCTTCGAAACGGGTGGTGGTGGTTCGTGCGAATCGGGGATACGGTCGATTTTTATTGCGTCAAGGATAGTGGGATTATATTCACGTTCCAGCAGTATTTCATTGTGGATACCTGTGCTGTCTCTGTCGGTTGCCTTTGCGTAAGTGTGAAGGAGGCAGATACCGGCGAGCGGAAGCAAAATTCTTTTTTTCATAGGAAACATAACTTGAATTAGGAACGACAAAATTACATAAAAAACGCAGGTACTGCAATCCGGCCTGCAAGCTTTCACATTAGTCAAATTAGAAAGGTGTATCATAATAAACGTTTCCTAAATGATTTTTCTCATGCGCCAGACGATCTAGCTAATACGCCGGATGATTCAGCTACTACGCCAGACGATCTAGCTAATACGCCGGATGATTCAGCTACTACGCCAGACGATCCAGCTACTACGCCGGATGATTCAGCTACTACGCCAGACGATCCAGCTACTACGCCAGATGATCCAGCTACTACGCCAGACGATCCAGCTACTACGCTAGATGATCCAGCTACTACGCCGGATGATTCAGCTACTACGCCAGACGATTCAGCTACTACGCCAGACGATTCAGCTACTACGCCAGACGATTATTTATAATATACCCAAAAATGTGCAAGCCTCAACAATGTCCAAATCCAACGAGGTTTACGATTTCGACCGTCTCTTATTTTTACAAGGAAAAGAGGAGTATAAAGTAACCGGAAGAACAGCCGGTCGGTTCTCCGGTAGAACTTTTGCGCAGTTACTATTGTCTTTCTATTCTTCTTGTCCATATCGGGCAGGCGTTTCAACAATTCGCAACACTGTTCATAACGGCTTTCACGACCGCTTTTTGTTTTCCGGTCAGGTATTTCGTTTAATATTGTGACTACATTTGGTGTAACATAACACTTGTTTCCCGTAGCATTATTGCTATGTTGACGGTGGAGGGTAATGACCCTGTCCGCAAAAACAAACGAACATTTAGCCGAACAAATGTCGGCAATCCATGCATCGTGCGACATCGTGCCGGGCAACGGGAAAATTATCGGGACAAGAGATTTGCGGATAAGCATTGACGCGCCTTGCAAGAAAGGCCTGTTGTAAACAAGGTATTCTAATCGTTCGTGGTCATTGTCGGCATATTTTTTCATGATGAAGTCGGCGTATGAACCATCCGCATTAACCAAAGGATTCCCATCTTCGTCAATGTACAGGTATTTGCCACAACTAAGCTGTTTATCACCGATAGTAGTAAGAAGCGTATCGAGATGATCTTCAAGCCAAATATCATCCTGGTCGCAAAGAGCAATGTAATCACTCAGGGAGAGATTAATCGCTCGCTCAAAATTCTTCCTGTATCCGATGTTCGCCTCATTCCTGTAATATCTCAGCCTGGAGTCTTTGGCGGCGTATTCATGCAAAATAGACATCGTTGAGTCCGTAGAACAGTCGTCGCAAACAACGAGTTCAAAGTTACCGTGCGTCTGTCCAAGTACGGAATCCAACTGTTGTCGTAAATAGCGTTCGCCATTGTATGTCGCCATCGCGACAGAGATCTTTAAGTTACTGTCTTGATTTATCATTTCAGAAGTCTTTTTTAATTAAATCCATTGATTAATATATACAATATAAAAACAAAGATAATGATAATAATTAACAACACGATAACCGGTACAACCGATTACAGGTCATCGATTACGAATAATTTCATTACCTTTGTTACCATCTAATCAGACTAAATACCGGTCATATCATGACGGCAGCAATCATACTTGCAGGTGGAACAGGAGAAAGAATCGGCGGCGCACTGCCGAAGCAGTTCCTTATGATGGGTGGCAAAACGGTACTGGAACATTCGGTGTGCGTTTTTGAAAAGAACAGTGCCGTTGATGAAATAACGATAGTCGTGCATCCCCATTACATCGGCAGGATTGAGGCAATGATTGCATCTAACGGCTGGCGGAAGATAGTGAAAATCCTTGCCGGCGGCTCCGAGCGCTATGAATCAAGCTTTGCCGCAGTCCAAGAATACGCCTCTCTCCCCAACTGCCGGATGTTGATTCATGACGCTGTCCGCCCGCTTGTCAGCCAACGCATAATCAACGAAGTGATAGAGGCTCTGGAAATATATAACGCAGTCAACGTCACGATTCCCGTAACGGATACCATCATCAGGATGGATGAGAGCGGACGGTTTGTGAGTGATATTCCGGACCGACGCCGGTTCCACCGTGGACAGTCGCCACAGGGGTTTCGCTGTCAGGTGCTTGAGAAGGCTTACCGGATTGCTTTTAACGACCCGTCTTTTTCCGTTACCGATGACTGTGGAGTTGTCGCCCGTTATCTTCCCTGCGAAAAGATCTTTACGGTTGTTGGTGAAGAATCCAATATGAAACTTACTTACAGGGAAGATATTGGTTTGCTGGAAAGGTATCTGGCCGAAAGGGGAATTTAATATCTTCCTTTGCAGATGACGCCTGACTGTTCACCGTATCTCTCCTATTTCGACCGGCAGGCCGTCACGAAGTTGCATGACGCCGCTTACAAGGAGTGTATCGCCTGCCGACAGCCCTGAAAGAGCCTGAAGCATGGATTCGGTACGGATGCCGGTTTCGATTTCTGTTTTCTGTGCTTTCCCTCCGGAGTAGATGTATGCTACGTCGCGCCCCATTTCTTTTACAACAGCCTCACTCGGCACCGCCAGGGCGTTTCTTATTTCATTGGTTTGTATGGTAACGTCTGCCGAACGGCCGGGTTGCAGTTTACCGCCGGTGTTGGGATAAATTGCCCTGACTTTCATTGAGATGGTATTGGGATCCATTCGCGAATCTGTTGCGTAGATCGTTGCATGATACTCTTTCCTGTCCGGCGGCAAGCGAAAGGTTATCTTCTTTCCGGGATTGACGTCGGCAGCATTTTTTTCTGGTACGTAGAATTCAAGTTTTAGAGGTATGGTTTTAGTGAGTTTTGTGATTATTGTTGTTGTTGATGCGTAAGCTCCTTCGCTCACGTTGCGCAGGCCGACCATGCCGTCAAACGGAGCACGCAGTTCGGTCTGTGCTATTTGAGCTTTTACGAGGTCAATATCGGCTTTAAGCTTCTCAAGATCGGTCGATACCTGTTCGTACGTTTCGCGACTGACCGCATCTTTTTCGAGCAGTGACTTTTGACGGAACACGCGATCCTCAGCGAGAGGAATTTGTGCTTCGAGCTTTTGCAGTTCCGCTTTGAGTGGTTTATCGTTGATTTTGGCGAGCAGTTCGCATTTTTTTACCGCCGAACCTTCGGAGAATAGTATTTCGGTTATTTTACCCGGGCTTTCAAATGTCAGTTCTACTTCTTCGTCGGGGATGAGCAACGCCTTGCTGGCTTTTACTTCGTCGATCAGGGTTGTGGGTCTCATTATCATCGCCTTGACATTTAGCGGTCTGCCGCTTCCTCTTTTTGTGAGGTCGTTTATGTCTTTGCCTATTCCATTGTGAGAGTTGTTACCGGCCAGCATTTTCTTTGCGGTCGGATATATCGCTATTCCGGCAATGATGAGCGTAATGACGGCCAGTAACAGGACTTTGGTGTTTTTGTTCATTGCGTCTTTTGTTTTTAAGGGGAAAGTTGTGTTAACGACGGTATTTATGACCGTGAAAGCGTCGAAAGGTTTAAACTTGGAGTTTTACAGCAGCAACTTGACTATCGGTATTGCGTATGCGGCAAAGAGCAGGCTGTCGAAACGGTCGAGGAAGCCGCCGTGTCCGGGCAGGGCGGTGCCGGAGTCTTTTACTTTTAAGGTGCGTTTAATGAATGACTCGGCCAGATCGCCGAGTGTGGCTAATATCGTTGTAAGCAACGACAGGGTGAGCCAGTATACGGCAGGGATGGCGGGACAGAAACGGGCAAATAGCAGCGAACAGGCGAGTGTGAATATCAGTCCGCCGAAGAAACCTTCCCATGTCTTTTTAGGGGAGATACGTTCGAAAAGCCGGTGACGTCCGAAGGTTATTCCGATGAGGTATGCGAAGGTATCGTTTGTCCAGATGAAGGTAAAAAGGGCGAGTGGTATTATGAAGCTGTAATTTCCGTCTTGAAAAGTGTTGAGGTAGAGTAGTGATATGGGCAGAGTGATATAGCAGTGTCCGAAAAGGATGGAGGCGAATTGGGAGAGGTCTCCGCGGTGCTTCCCGATCTCGACGGACAGGACAACTACGATGTAAGCGAGGAAGGTGAAGAGGCAGTATTTTGAGGGTTCTGTTGCTCCGAAGGCAAGGTTTGCCAATGAGAGGAAGAGCATCAGTCCTCCGAAGCTGTTTATTACCGCATTAATGCGTGTGTTTTTATGTATGTTGACCAAGTCGTAAAATTCAAACAGACAGACTGTGAGGGCGAACATCAGTACCGCTCCGAATGAGTATTTGTTCCAAAGGATTCCTGCGAGAATGATTGCTGCGTAAGTGACGCCTGTAATGGTTCGGGACAGGAGGTTTTTCATTGACTGTTGAGGTGTGGATTAGTTTTCTTCGGGTTTTTCTTTGTTTTCTTTTTCTTCTTCCAGCAATTCCTGTTGCTTCAATATCTCTTGTGAGCGCGAGAGCCATTTGCGTTTGCCGAAGATTTTTTCCAGGTCGTCGGAAAAGATCACTTCTTTGTCGAGGAGGACTTCGGCGAGTTGTTGGTGCTGGCTGCGATGTTCGGCCAGGATTTTCCCTGCGCGTTCGTATTGTGTGTTTACGATTTGTTTTACTTCCTCATCTATCAGACGCGCGGTTTCATCACTGTAAGGTTTGGTGAATCCGTAGTCCTGGCCGCTTGAATCGTAGTAGTTGAGGTTGGGTATTTTGTCTCCCATGCCGTAGTATACTACCATCGCATAGGCTTGTTTGGTGACGCGTTCGAGGTCGTTTGCAGCGCCGGTTGAGATTCGTCCGAGTATAAGGTCTTCCGCTGCCCTGCCGCCGAGCGTGGCGCATATTTCGTCTTCCAACTGCTGACGGGTTGTTATCTGTCGTTCTTCAGGCATGTACCAGGCTGCACCGAGCGCTTTACCGCGCGGAACGATGGTGACCTTTACGAGCGGGTTTGCATATTCGAGCATCCAGCTTAATGTAGCGTGCCCGGCTTCATGGATGGCGATCGAGCGACGTTCTTCGAGTGTTGTTACTTTGGATTTCTTTTCGAGTCCTCCTACTATCCTGTCGACGGCGTTCATGAAGTCTTCCCGCTGGACATTTTCCTTGCCGTGTCTGGCGGCTATCAGCGCTGCCTCATTACAGACATTGGCGATGTCGGCGCCTGAGAATCCGGGGGTTTGTCTGGCGAGGAATTCGGTGTCTACCGAGGCGTCTATTTTGATGTTTCTGAGGTGGACTACGAATATTTCTTTTCTGTCGGGCAGTTCGGGCAGTTCGACGTTGATTTGTCGGTCGAAGCGTCCGGCACGCAGCAATGCTTTGTCGAGGATGTCGGCTCGGTTTGTTGCGGCAAGGATTATCACGCCGCTGTTTGAGCCGAAGCCGTCCATTTCGGTCAGCAGCTGGTTGAGTGTGTTTTCGCGTTCGTCGTTGGTTCCCATGTTTGGGTTGCGTCCTCTGGCCCGTCCGACGGCGTCTATTTCGTCTATGAAGACGATACAGGGGGCTTTTTCTTTAGCCTGACGGAACAGGTCTCTGACTCTCGAGGCTCCGACGCCGACAAACATCTCGACGAAATCCGAACCGGAGAGCGAGAAGAACGGCACGTCCGCTTCCCCTGCCACTGCTTTTGCGAGGAGCGTTTTCCCTGTCCCCGGGGGGCCTACAAGGAGTGCGCCTTTTGGTATCTTGGCGCCGAGTTCGGTATATTTTCCGGGGCTTTTAAGGAAGTCTACGATTTCTTCTACCTCCTGTTTTGCCTCCGACAGGCCGGCGACGTCTTTGAACGTTATTTTCGGCGCTTTTCCTGTTTTGTCGTACAGTTGGGCTTTGGTTTTGCCGACGCCGAAAGGATTTCCGCCGCCCATTCTGCGGATGATGTATATCCATACAAATATCAGCAGCAGGAAGGGGCCGAATTGCCAGAGGATGTTCCAGAACGTACTATTGCCTTTGACGAACGTGACGTCGGGTTTTATTCCTTTTTTCTCAAGTTCGTCGGCATATATGCGCGCTGCATCGGGATTTGATATTTCGGTAAGGATTGTTGTTTCCAGGTTTTGTCTGAATGGATGTTTGTTTGATGAGGAATCGGTTTTCATTATTTCGTCCGCGAATTCGGGCTTCACGGTTGCTTTGATTGCCGACCCTTCTTTATTGACGGACCATTTTGAGAAGACGTCTCTTTCGGAATATGTTTTGAATTCCGACCAGCTGATTTCTCTGCTTTGTGTTTCCGGTTTGCGGTTGAAGTACATTGCTGCAATCATAATGATTATCAGCCCGTAGATCCACCCCATATTGAATTTGAACGGTTTATTTTCCGGTGTTGGCTGTTTGTCGGGGATTGTCGGTTTGTCCGGTTTGCCGGCGTTACTGTTTTGTTCGCTCATAATTGGTCGGGTATTTCGGTTATTTTGGCGTCGGCCCATAATTGTTCGAGGTTATAATATTGTCTGGCGTCGGGGATGAATATGTGGAGGATAACTGTTCCGTAATCCATGGCGATCCATTGTGCTTCTTTCATTCCGACTGCTCCGAGGGGTTTTTCTTTCAGTCTGTCTCCCACCATATCCCAGACTGCGTCGGAGAGTGCGGAGACTTGTGTAGGCGTATTTCCCTGGCAGATGACGAATTGTCGGCAGATGGCGTTTTCGAGTTTTGAGACGTCTAATGTGACGATTTTGTGGCCTTTCTTTTCCTGTATTGCTTCTATTATTGTGCTTACCAGGATGTTTGTTTCGTTCATTCGTTGAAAATTTGTTTGCAAAGGTACGAAAAACAATTGAGGTGGAAAAATACTTCTTGAACCGGGGTTCTATTCAGCCACATGAGTAAAGTATTTTGCGGATTGCAGGGCGATTTGGCCTGTAAATTTGGTGACAGCGGAGCGATATAAGAAGACAACGGAGCGCGGTTAGTCGACAGGGAAGCATGAATAGTCGACAGGGAAGCATGAATAGTCGACAGGGAAGCATGAATAGTCGACAGGGAAGCGTGAATAGTCGACAGGGAAGCGCGAATAGTCGACAGGGAAGCGTGAATAGTCGACAACGGAGCATGAATAGTCGACAGGGAAGCGTGAATAGTCGACAGGGAAGCGTGAATAGTCGACAGGGAAGCGTGAATAGTCGACAACGAAGCGCGAATAGTCGACAGGGAAGCGTGAATAGTCGACAACGAAGCGCGAAT
>JAIRMF010000134.1 GCA_031258895.1 Dysgonamonadaceae bacterium
AAAACCTGTTCCAAGAATACGGAATAGAGATAGACTGGGAGTCCTCTGCCCCGGACAAAACAGCCTCTAAACAAAAAAACAAACCACTTAATTTTTGAGGATAATAAAATTATGACAAACAGAGAGTTTAAAGAGCTTTTGAAAAAGGCGCCGGACCCAAAGCACTACATTGTGATGAAGTATGAGATCATAGAGCAATGCAACATCACAAAGGAAATATGGCGCAACTGGCTGCAAGGTCGTACTCCCATCAAAGAACGATACACTAGTAAAATAATTGCAATAATTAAACAATACTCATGTTTATACAAGAAGAAATAAAACAGCGGATACTTGCCGTTTCCGAAGGTAAATTGGTAGAAGTCATATCCGACTTTACCAACATTCACAAATCCGGCGCAAGCTTCGTTTGCGAATGCCCCGTTTGCAAGTCCGACCGGACACTCACCATCACACCAGGCAAAAGCATCTTCAAGTGCTTCCGATGCAATAACCTTTCAGGGAAAAAGCCGGTAGATTACCTGATGAAAGGTCAAGGTAAATCATTCACGGAAGCGCTCGAATACCTGGCGCATAAGTTCAATATCCTTATTGAAGAACCGGCGCCGCCGGTTAAACCAAAAACCAAAAGCAAATCAGGAAAAAATTCATACTGCTTCCGAATGCTTGCAGAGTCCGGACTGACGCCGGAAGACGTTACAGCGCACATATACAAGTCGGACGACAGAAAATCCATATTTCAAACGCGAACCTTTCATTCCGGCACAATTGACCAGTACGGTAACCTCGTCGCTGGCGATGACGTCGTTATCGAATATTACGACCTGGATGGCTTCCCCGTCCGTTACGAACAAAAAGATTCCAAAGGAAAATTAACGGGCAATCAAAAAGAATATTTCCGCGTCCGTTGGCAGTTCCCTGATGAACATTTAGATAAAGAAGGACGACCTTACAAGTACCGGTCCCCTTCGGGAAGTACGCCATTTATATACATTCCACAGCGCATCCGAGCTGCTTACAAAGCCAAAGAAAAAATTTCCCGCCTCTATATCCAAGAAGGCGAGAAAAAAGCGGAAAAAGCATCTAAACACGGATTACCCTCCGTGGGAATATCCGGTATACAAAATCTGGGATACGGCGGGCGCCTGCCGGAAGAACTGATCCAAATTATACAGACCTGCGAAGTAAAAGAAGTCGTTTTTTTGCTGGATTCCGACTGGGACGACCTCGCTTCCTCGCTCCGAGTAACAGATCAGGCCGAGAAACGCCCGCGTAATTTTTTCTATGCAGTCCGAAATTACAAAGATTACATGAGGACTCTAAAAAATAGAGGACTGTACATAGAAATATATTTCGGCTATGTACTGCACAACGAACACAACGACAAAGGCATCGACGATTTGCTCGCCGGTACGCTTGCAGGCAAAGAAGACGCCCTGCAAAAAGACATTGAATATCTTATCAATGAAAAAAATCTAAAAGGACAATACATTCAACTCCATAAAATCACCAGCTGGACAGATCATAAACTGGAAGAAGTTTGGGCGCTGAATAATCATAAAGCGTTCGCCGAAAGGCACAAAAACGTATTGAAAGACATGCCCGAATTTGTCATCGGACGTCACAAATGGCGCATTAATGAAGCAGGAGTACTGGAAAGCGCACAACCGATAGAATCGGATGAGCAATTCTGGGAAGAAATTGAAAAATACGACAAATACGGCAATCCCATCCAAAGATACGAATTCAAATATGTCCGTTCACGGCGGTTCCTGCAAAATAGAGGCTTCGGACGCTTTCGTCGAATGGACGGTACTTTCCAGTTTATTCACTTAACGCCGCCGACTGTTCGTACAGTAGAACACTGGGAAATTCGTGATTTCATTTTTGAATTTACCGAAGCCAATTGCAAGGAAGAAGTAAACGAAATGATCTCTCGCGGCGGAACACAATACTTCGGTCCCGATAAACTTTCTCTCCTGCAATTCATAAAACCAAATTACCAGCTATCTCAACGCGACAGGCAACTGTTTTACTTCGCCGACAAATGCTGGGAAATATCTGCCAACAAGATAATAGAATTAGACTATGCGTCCATAACACATCATATCTGGGTGGAGCAACAAAAAAAACTCCCGGCAAAACTAACAAAACCACTTATTGTCGTCTCAAAGAACGAAAGCGGATTTTCTTATCAAATAACCGACACCGGTAAAAAATGTCACTTCTTACAATTCCTTATTAACACATCCAATTTCACGTGGAGAAAAGAAGAGATGAAAAAAACACAACCGGCTTTAATCATCCCCGAAGATGAACTGCACGAAAACATCGAACACCTGACAGCCAAACTGTGCGCAATAGGTTACATGCTGATGAACAACAAAGACCGGTCAAACTCTAAAGCAGTAATAGCGATGGACGGTAGACAGTCGGAAGTAGGCGCCTCCAACGGACGTTCGGGGAAATCTATCCTGGGCGAATTGCTTAAAAACATTATGGCAACAGTCTATATCAACGGGAAAAAATCCGACCTTTCTACCGATAACTTCCTATGGGACGAATTGACGGAAAAAACAAAAGCCGTTTTTATAGATGACGTTCGCCCCGGCTTTGACTTTGAATCCCTGTTTGCCAATATCACCGGTGACTGGTCGGTCAACTATAAAGGAGGACGACGTTGTACGTTCCCTTTTGCAACATCACCGAAGATATATATCACCACAAACCACGCCCTAAACGGCGACGGCTCATCCTTCAAGGACAGACAATGGTTGATTGCGTTTTCCGATTATTACAACGATCAGAGGAAACCCATAAATGATTTTGGTATCATGTTTTTTGATGAATGGGATTTTGATCAATGGAACCTCACATGGAACCTGATGGCGCAATGCGTACAACTATATCTCAAATATGGCGTAGTACAGTCACCGGGCGGGCGACTGGAACAACGGCACCAACGACAGTTCATGGGCGAAGAATTTATCTCCTGGGCAGAAGAGTATTTCTCCTCAGAAGAACACAACAATATCCCCATAATCCGTAAAGAGATGTTTGATAATTTCCTTACCTATGCACCTGATCAACGGAAATGGTGCAAGCCGACGCTATTCAAAAAGCGCATCTTGAAATATTGCGAATGGAAAGGATACAAATTCAATCCGCACAAATACGATCCCGTGACAGGTTTGCCGATGTTTTACGACAAGGACGGGAAACCCGACATAGACGATAAGTCAGGCGGAAAAGAATACTTCACCATCGGGAATAATAAAAAACAAGAATCACTCTCCTCAGCCGAACTTCTTAATTTTTTGGAAAAAAACCCTGAAAATAAAGAGCAAAAAGAATTACCGTTCTAATCTAAAACATATCAATATGATACGACAAGATATACAAGTAATATTCCGAAGAAACTCAGTAACTATTCTGAGCGACAAGCACCAGTGTACTATTCCACGGAAACTTCCCAATAACAGGACAATAACCCCCTTTATGGATTTTGTCTTAGATGAAAAAATATTGCAAGACATTGTCCGTAACGGAATAGTTCAACATATCAAGCAAAATACATTCCAAACCCTCGATTTCTTCACAGTCGAGAAATTTGTAGATGTAATTATCTCCATTTACGAAAAATATGACCTTTAACTAAAAAAACTCGGCAACCAGGGTTTTAACCCTGACTATGCCGACATCAGCGGCATAATATTGACTACATGGAATAACGATGCTAAGAAACAAAATTTTTCGTGGAGGGGGGGGGTAAAAGAATGCCCTCAGTCGCCTGTTAATATAGTAACGCCAATCACTCTAATAACCACGCCGTAAGCGCACGACTGAGGGCAAAATCCTCATCGCGCTTACGGCATTTTTTATTGCTAAAAAGGTGATTGGCGATGCAAAGATATAAAATAAATCATTATGACAATATTTGAGATATTGAGCTTTAACAAAGAACTGCTTCAAAAAATAAACGCTATCGGCTTTAAAACAGAAGACTGCCGGTTTATAGACCTGTATTCCGAATACGAGCAAATGCGCAATAACGGAGACAAAACAACATGGATCGTCGCCGTCTTGGCCGACAAATACAAGGTATCGGTACGTAAAGTCTATACCATTGTAAAAACGTTCAAAAAAGACTGCACCGAACAGGCAGCGGAAAGCCCGAATAAAACCTACACAGAAAGCCCGGACGGCAGTACCTTCGCAGGAAAAAATCAATGAAGGTAAACATTCATACAGTTGCGCCGCTCCCTTTTCAAGGACAAAAAAGAAGATTCGTCAATCATTACCGAAAACTGCTGACAGCCCGTCAACCGGCCGCCGTAATCGACTTGTTCGGAGGCAGCGGACTGCTGTCGCACATAGCAGCCCGAACACTCCCGCAAAGTAAAGTAATATACAACGACTACGACAACTAACAACGCCGCCTGCAATACATCAATAACACGAATAGCCTGCTGTCCGATATACGCAATATCTTGAAAAACATCAAAAAAGATTCGAAAATAATCGGCAGAGAACGCGAACTGATTATCGAACGAATAAAACAAGAAAAAGACTTCACGGACTGGATAACACTGTCTTCCTCCCTGCTGTTCTCAGCTAAGTATGCCCTGGATTTTAAGACGTTCGCCGCGCAGACGTTTTACAACAAAGTCAAACAAGTAAACTACTCATGCGACGGTTACCTCGACGGACTGACTGTGGTACAGTCCGACTACTACAACGTTTATCTGGAATACAAAAACGCCCCGAACGCACTGTTTGTTTTCGACCCGCCTTACCTCGCTACCGATTCAAGCACATACTCTTCCGATAATTATTGGAAACTTAAAGACTACCTGAACGTCCTGCGAACGCTCGACGGCGTCGAGTACGTTTATTTCACATCCGAAAAATCGTCAATAATAGAGCTTCTAACATGGATAGAAAAAACATACAATATCACGTCGCCGTTTTCCGGAGCAAAGAAAATAGAGATCGGCACACAGATGAATCACGTCTCAAGGTACGTCGATATTATGTTATACAAAATCAGCGCTTAGCACATGGAAACAATGAAAAAAATATATACCGGCCACGCCGTTGACGTCCTTACAACGTTGCCGGACGATTCGATCGACAGCTGCGTTACAAGCCCGCCTTACTTCGGACTGCGAGACTACGGCATGAGCCGGCAGATCGGCCTGGAGAAATCACCGGAAGAATATATACAAAGCTTAGCGAGCGTCTTCAAACAGGTCTATCGCGTCCTGAAACCATCAGGCACACTATGGCTCAACATCGGCGACAGCTACGCCGGTAGCGGACGCGGAAAAGGCGACGTCAATCGTAACCGGATACAAAGTAAAGCGAGCTTTGTAGGAGATACGTTCGATAAACCATATCGAATAGCCGGCTGCAAAAATAAAGACCTAATCGGAATACCTTGGGCAGTCGCATTCGCCCTACGTGAAATCGGCTGGTACCTCCGACAGGAGATAATATGGCACAAGCCAAACCCAATGCCCGAATCAGTCCGCGACAGGTGCACCAAAAGCCATGAATCAATATTTTTGATGGCAAAAAATATCCGGTATTACTTCGACCATCAGGCAATAATGGAACCGGCTAAATACGACGGGCGAAAAAACCAAACACATAAACCAAGCCAAAAATACCTGCAAAACAATACCGGCGCTCCCGTGCAAACCATATCAAAATGCGGCGGCGAGCGCTGGAGAGTCATTAACGGACAGTTCGTCAAAAACAAACGCGACGTCTGGACAGTCCCGACACGACCATTCAAAGGAGCACACTTCGCAACATTCCCGCCGGACTTGATTAAACCCTGCATCCTCGCAGGATGCCCGCCCGACGGAACCGTACTCGACCCCTTCTTCGGCGCAGGAACAACAGGAATAGTCGCCAAACAGTTAGCCCGGAACTTCATCGGAATAGAACTGAACCCAGCATACGTCAAAATAGCAACCGAAAGGCTGGCATGAAAAAATACTCTTACATATACCGGCAACAGGGAGCTGTCAGGCCGGTACTCGTTCGCGACTTCAAAAGCAAAGAACTTGACCTCTGCGAAGGACTATACCCTCCGGCAACGGTATTCGAAATAAACCATCCGAAAATCAAACACCTGTGGCTCGTATGGCAGATGCTTCGAAAAATAGACCTGAGCGCCTGTCCATGTTTAACTGAGATAGAAGTATTCGGAAATACGCTGCTCGATAATATTACACTCAACATCACCAACCCAACAGCCGACATGAACAATATTATCTCCAGAACAATTGACCTCCCCGGCGGAATAATGAACGTTACCAAAGCAACAACAATCAGGAAAAACTACGCAGAGTTCGAGGACAGGATAAAATCATTGGGATACAGAATCAACGTAAACTGAGTTTTGCGCTGTTTTTGAGCAATAGTTTTACTGCTGTCAGTAATTGTTCTTACCATAGAATAGGAGACGATAGTTACCTATCTATCATATAACGCTTTTTTGACAAAGGTAATTACATTACGTTTACAGTGTGCGGTTGGGATTAGAAGGGGATAGATATATATTTTACGGTTTTGAGAAAAAATAATTTCCTAATTCTCGCATGTTTAATTTTTTGATTCACGGAAATTATGAAACTGTATTAATGTGTTGGCTTTCCCGCCCGTTGGATGCATCGCCGGAAAAACGCGATGTTTTGTCTTTTTTATATTTGATTTTGAAACGTACTTTTGTCGAGAAAAATAAAAGAAAATGTTGATCACGTCAATAAAACAGTTTCAGGATATAATACCTACGGCATCAAGCATTGAACTTGACTTTAGAGAGATACAGACTTTTGTTGAAGACGCCGAATCATGGCTTTGTGATGAGATTTTAGGAAATGATTTGTATGTTGCGATAGAACAACTTTCAAATACCAATACAACGAAAATCACTTTACAAAAAGCCGTCTGTCTGCGAGCTTACGATAAAGCCATCCCGTTTCTGGATCTTGTTCAAACATCAAATGGTTTTGCGGTAGTGAGCAATTCAAATCAGGTTCCAGCCTCAAAAGAGCGTGTCGAGAGGTTGATTAATTGGACAAAAAGTCGGTTAGCTACCACTATTGATAGTCTATTTGTTGTCTGCTTAACAAATCCGGCACTTAACACCGAATGGCAAAAGCATGCCCTTTTTCATGAATTTACAGATATGGTGTTCCTTACAAGAAAGGAATTCTTGACGTACACGGACGCAAATATAATCGACTTTGAACAGTTCCGTGCCGTTCGTGGTAAAATTTTGTCGTTGCAGACACATCTTGCACAATATATTTCGCAGGAACAAATAGACGCCCTTCTTGACGACCGACGCAATAATGAGACGTCGCCCGCGGAGATAAAGCTTTTGTTATATCTTAAAACAATTGTAGGTATGATGTATGTCAAGCGAGAATACTGGAGAGACTTAGAGCATGCTATCAATTACATGACGTCACATCCCGACTTTTTCGCATCCTATCATGCCTCTGAAGCGTATCAGGTTAAAG
>JAIRMF010000024.1 GCA_031258895.1 Dysgonamonadaceae bacterium
CCAAATATTTCAGCATATTCGGCAGGAAATTTATGTCGGTATGTGCAGCTGCTATCGTCATAACGGGTGCAAAGGTAAACAATGTTTTTTAAACAGCAAAATAAACAACGAAAAAATACGGGAATTTACTATTTCAACCTTATCGTATTCTTTTCGTAGTACCTCGTCATGTCTGATATGATAACGGTTTCGCCTTCTTTCAGACCCTCTTTTACGACTACATGACCGTAACTGCTTTCTCCCAAGATAACTTTTCGTTTGCGTGCAATATCTCCATCCACAACCCACAAATCGTATTCCCCAGCTCCAGAGTAATACGATCGGCGACTGATGCGAAGAGCGTCAGCTTCTATCGAATTGATGACATAGACGTCTGTTTTAAGACCGGAACGTAAGAGGGGATGTGCGTTATCACTAAGCGAAACGGTGAAATTTATTAAACCGTCTTTGACGGAGGGTACGATATTTCCGACGACGCCTGATAATTCGACGTCCGAAATCTTTACAATAACCTGCTGACCGGAGGAGATACGACTGCCGTAGCTGTCAGATATCTCTGCATCAACCTTGTAATGATTTAGATCGGAAACGATAGCCAGCTGGGAACCCTCTGCAACTTGGGAGCCTATTTGGTCGTTCACCATTGTTAAGGTTGCACGTCGCGGCGAACGGACTCTTGCCTCCGATAACCGCTTCTCGTTTAAATTAGCATTTTTTAGGGCGATACTGTAGTCGAGCTCAAGAACTTTTTCTTCCGAGACGGCATTCCGACTCTCATTATCATACTTTAGACGAAGCTGTTGCAACTTTAATAGCTCGACGTCATAGTCAAGTTCCGCCTGAAGTATTTTGTCGGACGTACCTGCCCCTATGCTGTCTAAGTAGCGCTCGTTTCGAAGCAGGACCTCCATCCTTTTGATGCGCATCTCGTCGATGTTTATCTGCATTGCGAGGTCCGATAGCTTGCTTTCGGAGGCTTGTCTTTGTTGTTCGAGCTTGTAACGCTTCATTGCGAGTTCGTCTCTTTGGTTTTCTATGTCTGCACTGATGGTGGCGAGGTCAAGACGCAGGATAGTTTCTCCCGAATCAACCACTTCGCCGGCCTTTTTGTAAACCTCTAATACTTTTGTTGATACCGGTGAAACAATAACTTCTTCGGATAATGGGACAATTTTTCCTGCCGCAGCGATGGATATTTCTACCGAACCACGATCGACAACTGATGTATAGACGTCATTACGGGATATACCGGAGCGGAGTACGGAGGTTAGGACAACAAACACCGCTACGATAATTGCGACAATAAGTGCGATGTTAATAATCCGCCGGTTGCGGCGTTTCCGGATGAATTCCGGTGAAAGTTTCTTATCCATAATGTCTTTGTGATTAATATGTTTCCGAATGTTTGATTACTGTTCGCGTTTTGAAATCGAAGAGTGTTATCTGTCGTAGGTTGTAGTAGCAGAGCCACGACAGATACAGCTCGTTAATGTACTTTCTGCGGGCATTATCACGTTCGACCTGAGCGGAATTGACGTCTAAGACATTTATCGTTCCCATGACGAACGTTTGAAATGCTGTTTGGTAACGCAGTCCGGCGAGGGAATCGGCATGTTGTGCTAGCGCAACGAGATTGGCCTGGTCTTTGTATTGTGTGACTGAAAGTATGATATTACGTTCGAAATCCAACTGTTCTTGTTCTACTTGACTATTTACCACATCTTGTTGTGATTCGGCAAGTTTTATGTTCCCGCGCCCTTTTCCCCAATCCAGAATAGGTATCCTGACGCCGAGACTCACTATTTCCCGCTGTTGCAGGTTACGATAGGAATCCGGCAGGGTAAGGTCGCTGCCTGTGTTACCTATCGACAGGGACAGGTCGGCCTTGAATCCGCGGTTTGCTTTCGCAATATCGACCTTTTGTCGGGCTTCGAGCAACAGACGTTTCCTGTTATGCGTGATGGGGTTGTTTAGGGTTGCGAGCTCTTGAACTTCACTCAGATTTATATCTGCGTTGAGGGACATTTCGGGGATAACGGGGGAGAGTTCAGTGTTTTCGTCGAGCCGTAGGAAGTTGCGCAGCGCCAGCATACTTTTTTCGAGCGTTTGTCGGGCGGATATTATTGCGGCTTGAGCGTTAATTGCGGCGAGTTCAAGTTGTAGGAGGTCGTTATCGGAAATAAGTCCAAGCGTTTTTTTCCCTTGCGCTATGTTATATAGTTTTTCGGCGTTGACGCTGTTTATCTGTGCTATGTCGAGGTTTGCCTGCGCAAGTAACAATTCAAAATAGCAGTCGATAGTTTTCATGTAAATGCTTTCGATGTTGGACTGGTACTGCTGTTTCGCTTCTTTGAAGCGCTCCGGCTCAATACGCATCGCCCATTTTAAGGCCATTGGATTGAACAGCGGCTGGTTTAGGGTGACGGAGTAGGGAACGCTCATGTAGCCTGTTGTTTTGGCGCCGTCTAACTGGTCTATCCTTTGTAGGGCGGAATATACTGTAATATTGCCTCCGGTAAACGGTATGTTTTGACTTAATCCGACGGCGATCTCTTCGGTTAGCATACTGTTTTTGACAAATCCGTATGTGCCGTCTTCCTTTTGGTACGGGGTTAGCGAACGGTTTAGTCTCGGCAGGTTGCCTTCAAGAGCTATGTTTGGGAACAGTTCGGAACGGTAACTTCTATATTGCCATTGCGCTGCAAGGAACATATTTCGGGCGACGATTGCCTCAAGCGACTGCTCTTTAGCTATATCGAGGGCCTCTTGAATGGTTATGTGCCGTTCCTGGCGCGCGCTTAGGGAGATAGGGAATACGAACAGGAACAGTAGAGGTATAACTTTTAGTTTGATACAGGACATATGTTTCATAGTATTTTTCCGTCTAATATATTTATTATACGGGATGTATTTGAGGCCATTTTTATGTCGTGCGTCACCATAACGATAGTTGTACCGGAGCGGTTTATTTCGCATAGGAGGAGGATTATTTCTTCACTCATCTTACTGTCTAAGTTTCCGGTGGGTTCGTCGGCGAGGAGTATTTCCGGCTGTCCGATTAATGCTCTTGCGATAGCGACCCTCTGACATTGCCCGCCGGAGAGTTGTGATGGGAAGTGTTTCATTCTGTGTGTCAGCTCTACTTTTTGCAATGCTTCGACGGCTCTTTCTTTTCTTTCCTTGTACGAAACGCCTTTTCTGTATAACAGGGGGAGTTCTACGTTGTCTATGATACTTAACGCAGGGATAAGATGGAAACTTTGGAAGATGAACCCCAGCGTTTTGTTTCTGAGTTCTGCAGTTTTATGCTCCGACATTTCTTCGACGTTGATACCGTTGAGCAATATTGTTCCGCTTGTGGGTTTGTCGAGCAGCCCCATGATGTTTAGGAGGGTAGATTTCCCGCAACCGGAGGGCCCCATGATGGACATGAACTCTCCTTTTTCTACCGTCAAATTTATATTGTTCAGCGCATGGGTTTCAATTTCGTTTGTTCTGAAGACTTTATTAATCTTATCTAACTTAATCATGATGGTATTGTTTATCGGTATTGTTATGATGATTCATTCGTATTTCAGCGCTTTTGCCGTGTTTACATTCGACGCTGCCCACGCTGGGTAGCAGGCGCTGATTATAGCGAACAGCATCATTATTAATACTGTAATGCTTGTTGCCGTTGCGTGTATGGCGTCGTATTGGTATATTGAGAATGATAGCGCGATGGCGGGGATAACAGCCATCAGGGTGATTATCAGGCTTTCGCCGATAACGAGTTTCATTAGACTGCTTTTGGTAGCGCCCAGCGCGATACGTAATGCGAATTCTGTTGTGCGCTTTTTGGAGTTCATTCGATATATACCGAACGTACCGATGAATGTGAATATGAAGAGGAAGAGTGTAGGTATCCCTTGTAGGGCGATAGGTATGATTGTTTTTGACTCCCACATTTCTTTTACGCCGTTCATTTGGATGGTGACTGCTTCTACTTTTTCGTTGGCTATGTTCCGCCTGAATTCTTTGTGGTAAGCTGCTACGAAGTCTTTTTCCGTACCGCGTTTTACTTTAACTAAATTCTCACGATTCCCGTATCCGCCGGATGAAAACGAGGGCATTACGATAGCTTCGGGTGATGGGAGGAATGGTTCCTGTTTTATACCTTCGGCAACACCTACTATTGTGAGCGTTTTACTTCCGTATGTTATTGTTTTCCCTACCGCTTTCGCCCATCTTAATTTATCTGCGAGTTGCCTGGTGATTACTATTGGCATGGAGTTGTCGGGCAGGTGGTTGTTCTCGTTGAACCATTCTCCTTCTTCCATTTTTACATTTAGGATGGACGCTCCGAACTGGTCGGAGAATTTGAATAAGGGGAGCGTCTTTATGCCGTCGACAGTGATTGAGTCCATTCCCTGTACCTGTGTTGCATACGACTCGGCGTCTCTTAAGTAGGGCGCAAGATTCATCCCTCTCGATATGAACTTCACGTATGGGAGTTTCCTCATGTTGTCGATAATGGCGTCCATACTTTTGAACGTGTTATTTATTTCTTCCTGCGTGGTACTTCTTTCGCACATGAATGAGGCGAGGATTATATCTTCGACATTTGGTATGCCGGGTGTTTTGTACTTTTCATAAGCATCCAGTACTGAGACGATAGATATCATCATGATGATTGTTACGATTGCTTGCTCTGTGAAGATACCCGAATATTTTTTTCTTTGATTCCAAAGCATTGTTATTATGTGTTTCATTTGTCGTTCTTTTTTCAGTACTTCACTTATTTTATACCACTCATCTTCCGGTGTTGTATGCTTCATTTGCCGTATTTCTTTTCACTTTTAATGCCTTAACGACCTTAACGACTTTTGCAGTTTTTTATGACTTTATTCTTTCAATACTGTTGGGATGTTACGTTTTGTTATCAGGTATGCCGGCAGCCCGCCTGAGAGGAGGGAGAAGACGATTAGCGCCGGTAACGCTCCGCACAGGATAACGTTGTAGTCGATGTGGTCGATTATTTCCAGGTCCATGAAGGCGCTGTTTCCCACGATGTTTTTCCGTAGTACATTCATGACGGGGACGGCGCACAGGACGCCTGTTATTGCGCCTGTTGCGGTTATGAGGAAGTTTTCGCCGGCTATCAGGATGAACGATGAGAACGGTTTTGCGCCGAACGCTCTTCTTACTGCGATTTCTTTTGCGCGGTTGTTGGCGTTTGTCGAGTTTAGTGTGAGGATGTTGAGTGCGGGGATGATCAGCAGCATCAGGAGGGCTGCCGTGCTGCCGTATTGGAACATCTTTCCTCCGGGAATATTGTTTTCCGATGTTTCTTTGAGTGTTTTAATCTGTTTCGGGAAAAAGTCTACTTTCATGTTTTTAGTATTAAAATACTGTTGTACTGCGACGGCGATTTTTTCTTTTGCGGCGTTAATCGGTATAGACGGCGGAGTCAGCACATCCAGCGTGTACTTGTACATACCGTTCGGGATGAATTTATCGAACACATAGGGAACCCATATGACCGATTCTGTTGGGGTAGAGAACATGGAGACGTTTTTTACAACGCCTATGACTTCGTATTCTTTGCCCTGGAACGAGAATTTTTCGCCTAAGCCGTTTGACTTATTGAAGTAGGTTTTAGACAGTTTTTCGGTCATGACGGCCACCTGCTTCCTGTTTATGCAATCCTCTTTGAAAAAAGGTTTTCCGTACAGGAACTTGTAGTTGTAGATGTTCCAGTATTCTTCGTTTACGAAACCTATGTCGGTGTTGTGCAGTTGTTCTTTTGCGAGCGCGTTGATGGCGTTGGAGTGGTATAGGGAGATGTGCTTGAAGTCAGGAAGGTTTTTGGTGAATGCGTTTGCTTCTTTGTAGTATATACCGCCTATATTTTTCCCGTCGGTATTTTTAAACATATCAAGACGAATAATACTGTTGGCATTAGTCATTGGGGGGTAATCACCCGAACAGATGTGCATTAATTGCAGTGCGAGCGCGATGAATATAAAAGTGATGGTTGTCCCGAACAGGCAGAGACAGGTATAGCTTTTATCTTTAGCGATGTTGTAGTACGCTGTTATGAAGAAGTGTTTCATGGATGTTATTTTAATCGCATCGGACAATTAACTGTTGTGTATTTACATGGTTATCGGCACACTTAACAGATTCATATACAAAGAATGTTACATTGTGTGCTGCATCTTGTACGTTATCATTAATATCTCTCGGGTCATGCCCCGAGAGTCTCGGGTTGTGCCCCGAGAGTCTTAGGGCATGACTGAAAAGTTTCTGAGCATGACCTAAAAGTTTCCGTGCATAACCTAAAAATTTCCGGGCATGACCTAAAAGTCTCCGGGCATGACCCGCGAGACTCCGGTTACAACCTAAAGCATGTATTTTATGAAATACAATCTCCATATTATATGGTAAGCATACAAATGTATATTGCTACTTGCTGTCTTCTACATCCCTTGCCGATCGGCTCTCTACAATGTACGATATTACAAGACCCAATCCTCCGAAAAATAATACAGATGCACCATAAGCAATAGAACAGAAAGAGGCTTTCCGATAACCTTCGATTATACAGTTATTTTCGATGTAAAGAACAATACACAGACCCGTCAACAATCCTAATCCCATCCCGATAAACAGACATCCGATTCGAAGAGCGGTAAATGTCTTCTTAAGAGAACCAGGAAGAAGAGACCCGAAATGACTGCCAAGAACGGACAAATCAACAGGACTTAAGTTATGTCCAAGTTTCTCAAGCAGGAAAATTCGTTCCCCTCTGCGGGCAAAAAGTTCGAAAACCATGTAAATAAAGTAGAAAATGATGCCTACAACAAGTGGCGCTGTAATGAAATCCATAATTTTAATGTTTTAATCGTTAATAAAAAGTTGTCCTCTATCCCTTTTGACGTAAGTTTTTAAAAAAGTTACATCGTAAACAACGTTTTTTTGTATTACCTTCGTGCCCTAACAACTGTAACCTTTCGGAAAACAATACGTCTATATGTAAAAGAATGGAAAAACTGTCGGACAATTATTACGTTGAAAAAATACGGTCCGGGAAAACGGATTTTTTTGCACCTTTACTCGAAAAGTATAGTGTACAAGTGTTTTCTTTAATTGTAAAAATTGTCGGAACCCGTGAAGACGCCGAAGAATTGGCACAAGATGTGTTCGTAAAAGCTTACAGTTCACTCTCATCGTTTCGTGGCGACTGCAGTTTCTCTACCTGGGTCTATCGTATAGCATACAACGTGGCAATATCGGCTACACGAAGAAAAAAAACAGAATACCTGACGGTTGATGAAACTCAATTGGCCGACCTGCCTGACGACCGGGACGAAACAACGCTCGAACACGCCGACACGGAAGAACGACTCGTCCATCTCAATCGTGCCCTGGAGCAACTGTCGCCCGAAGAACGTGCAATGATAATTCTTTTCTACAAAGACGATAAATCCTTAAAGGAAATCACAGTTATAACAGGATTAACGGAAGCTAATGTGAAAATAAAGCTGTTTCGTATCCGAAAAAAATTACTCGGAATGATAAAAATAATGGAGAAAAAAAGAATATGAAAACAAATGAAAAAGATATTTTGCGATCACTGTTTCCAAAAATGCAGAATGAACCGCTTCCTGTGAATTTTCATGAAAAAGTGATGCGTAAAGTACAGAAAAAAGCCCTGATGCGTGCAAAAAGAAAAAAATGGGAAATTTTCGGATATACATCAGGTGCTGTGGCGATGTTATCCTGTTGTGCCGTACTGCTGTATCTTACCGGTATCCCGCTCAAAATACCAAACTTGGAGACGTATACATGGGCAATCCTGAATCCAAATCTTGCTATATTCAGATCCAATGCTTTTATTATTAGTATTTATATCGGCGCGTTGGCTTTGTTACTGTTAATTGTGGATTCAACAATACGCCGTTACATGGAAAATAAGCGCAACCTGTCCCGATTATCAGGCAAACAGTCATACACGTTCGATTAATTTCAATGCACCGTACATACATTTGTCAATGCATTTGCCGCATGCGGTACACCTTTCAGGACGTTTAACCGTAACGCGCGTCCCTCTCTCTCCTTTCAAGGCCTCTAAAACATCATGCCTGCACCGCCTGACACAGCGCCGACAACCAACACAAATACAATCCGAAACAAAAATAATCTTCCTCCTGCGTCTCCGTCTGCGACTAAACCCAACAGTAATCCACAGAAAAATAATAATTCCAATACAAATATAAATCATTAACATTATTCTAATCCTACAATATAAATATCTATCTGTACAGACAAATCAGGCGACAAAATATTGTATGGTATCCCGAAAAATTAAAACTCTTTATCCAAATGTTTCTGGTTTGATTAGATAAAAGAGCGGGCCTCTTGATATTGAAATTCCCCCGAAAGTTTTAGATACAAAACTTTCGGGGGAATTTTTTCACCAACAAAACGAATTCTTTTTAATCCGCATTGCACACAACCCGAATGCCGGTATAGTTGGAGCGGTAGCCCTGGCTGCTGTTGCTGCGCCTAGAGACGCGGCAGTAGGACTCGTGGTTGCCATAGTAGCCGCCGCGGTGGACGCGACTCGAACTCATGTATTTGAAGCTTGTATTATTTGGATCGGGAGAATCAGGATTCTCAATGCAGCAATATACATAGCCACCTAACTCGTCCCAACACCATTCCCATAAATTCCCGCTCATATCGTAAAGACCAAGATCATTATGGGCTAACGTTGCTACTTCCTTGGTTCCGTAATTAGAACCGTTGGTACTCTGGTCACCAATGTTATTATCAAGATACCATGCAACATCGCCGATGGTATTGCTGCCGCTGTAAACATACTGTGTTCCGCTTACGCCGAGCGTGCGGGTGTATTCATCCTTTTGGCCGCCACGAGCAGCATATTCCCATTCGGCCTCAGTGGGAAGACGGTAACCGTTTGCAGTGAAATCATAGGTGGCATCATCCCATTTGGCAAGGATACTAGCATCGGAAGAGTACATAGGAATAGCGGAGTATTCTAAACTTCCCCAATCTGTTATGCCATCTACGGCATAACACGGCGTCTTGCTTTCAAGAAGACTTAGCTTGTTGCAAAAAGCAATAGCATCGTACCAGCTAACATAATACGCAGGATAATCTTCGCCTTGATTGAAATCATCTTTCCAACCTACAGTACTTGCTTCAACTACCATAACAGTCTCAAATTGTTTTTGCGTAACCTCAGTCTTCGACATATAAAACGAATTCAGAGCTACTTTGTGGACAGTGTTGTAGCCTGTAATATTATTGTGTTTCTCTAATGACGCTACCAGATTGCACAAATCTTCATCATTATTATTATCACCCACATAATCCTCATTATAGTTAGGCTTTGCTGGGTCGTCACACTGGAACCCCATGTAAAACACTCCTCCCGTTACAGGCTTCATCGTAATCTTCACTTCACTATCAGGAATCGTGACAACACGATCACCATCGCTCAAAACAGTAGCAGTGAAATTATCCAAGCTCTTACACTCTTCAGCATCCTCACAGGTCGGAATATAATGAGGAACAAAAGGGCCTCCATCCGGGCAGGTCTGTATCCATTTCGTTCCGTTCCAGGTCTCAACGCATTTGGTAGTAGTGTTGAAGACCGCGTGCCTTGCCGATTTTCTCTGCCTGAAATTCAGAAGTAGCAACCATAGCGTCACGCTGGGCGGTAGTCATCTGAGGGAACCTGAATCCTCGCGTGCCGCCGCCGGTAAGTTCAAGTACTGAGAAACTTTGAGGGTCGTCAAGAGACCCGATTGTGACTTGTGCTGTTGCCCTGCTTGCATTAAGAAGACAGAGGGCAG
>JAIRMF010000083.1 GCA_031258895.1 Dysgonamonadaceae bacterium
AAATAGCCTCGGGGAGGTCTTGTTTCGATGGCAAGACATGCAAGAAGCGTTCGAGACGTTCTTGTTGCGATAGCAAGATAGGTAAGAAGTGTGCAGGATGGTCTTGTTGCGATAGCAAAATAGGAATGAAATGTGCAGCGCTATCTTGTTGCGATAGCAAAACAGGAATGAAATGTTCAAAGAGGTTTACTGCAACAAACCCCTATCACTCGTTTAATGTGAAGGCTTTAATATCGTATCCTCGTTCGGTACTGATTGCCTCGGGTCGCACGCGGCATTAAAATGGAACAGTGTCGAAGCATGTGTGATGGACAAAAAAAAAGGAGATTGCTCAACACAACCTCCTCCTCATTGTCTTTCAGTGAACCGACAGGCCCCAAACGTCCTACCGCCGCCTGAAACCACCGCGATCACCACGCTCGCCGCGATCTCCACGGTCGTAACGCTCGCCGCGATCGCCACGATCATTTCGATCGCTACGCTCAGGCCGAACCGGACGACGCTCCGGCTCTACATACCCCTCCGGCCTCTCCATCAAAACCCGTCGAGAAAGCCGGAACTTGCCCGTCTTAGGATCGACTTCCAGCAGCTTGACCGAAATCTTATCGCCCTCCTTCAATCCAAGCTCCTCGACCGATTCAAGACGCCGCCAGTCAAGCTCCGAAATGTGCAGCAAACCCTCCTTGCCGGGCAGAAACTCCACAAAAGCGCCGTACGCCATGATAGACCGTATCGTGCCCTCGTAAACCTTCCCCACCTCCGGAACGGCAACAATCCCCCGCACACGAGCCAACGCCGACTCTATCGAGTCCCTGCAAGTAGCGGATATTTCCACGCGACCAACCGTGCGGCCGCCTTCCTCAATCTCCTCTATCGAAATGGTCGCGCCGGTCTCCTCCTGTATCCCCTGTATGATCTTGCCGCCAGGGCCAATCACCGCTCCGATAAACTCCTTGTCGATAACCAACACCTCAATACGAGGCGCATGCGGCTTCAAGTCCGGACGAGGCGCCGGCAGCGTCTCCAGTAACTTGCCCATGATGTGAAGACGACCCGCCTTCGCCTGCGTAAGAGCCGTCTCAAGTATCTCGTAGGAAAGCCCGTCAACCTTTATATCCATCTGAGTGGCCGTAATGCCGTCGAGCGTCCCCGTTACCTTGAAATCCATGTCCCCCAAATGATCCTCGTCCCCAAGAATGTCCGAAAGAACCGCAAAGTTAGAACCGCCCTTCTCCGAAATTAATCCCATCGCAATGCCCGCAACAGGCTTACTGATACTCACACCGGCGTCCATCAAGGCAAGCGTGCCGGCGCAAACGGTGGCCATAGACGACGAACCGTTCGATTCTAAAATATCGGAAACAATACGGATCACGTAAGGATAGTCATCCGGGATAACCTGCTTCAATGCACGATATGCAAGATTGCCGTGCCCAACTTCCCGACGGCCCGTCCCACGCGACGGCCGAGCCTCGCCGGTCGAAAACGGTGGGAAATTGTAATGCAGCAAAAACCGATCCTTGCCCCGTACCAACGCATCGTCAACAATCTTCTCGTCAGACTTCGTACCCAACGTCACAGACGTCAACGACTGAGTCTCCCCACGAGTGAAAATCGCCGAACCGTGAGGCCCCGGCAAGTAACCAACCTCACTCCATATAGGACGTATCTCGGTCGTGCTCCGCCCGTCAAGACGCTTCCCCTCGTCAAGAATGGAACGACGCATCGCCTCCTTCTCAACACCATGATAATAACGGGCAATAAGCGGCTTCTTCTTCGCAAGCTCCTCCTCGCTCAAGCCGAGAGACTCGATATAGTTCTCCATAACCTTCCCGAAATTCTCCGAACGGGAGTGTTTGTCGGTGTTACAGGCCGTCGCAAGCTCATACGCCTGCCTGTACGTCTTGTCCCAAACATCCTTCTTCAACTCCTCGTCGTTCTCCTCATGACAGTAAACGCGCTTCTCCGTCTTGCCGGCCTCAGCCATAAGATCGAGCTGCGCCCGACAGTGAACCTTGATAGCCTCGTGGGCAACCTTCATCGCCTCAAGCAAATCGTCCTCGGTCACCTCCTTCATCTCGCCCTCCACCATCATGATGTTGTCAAGGGTGGCGGCGACAATAATATCCATGTCGGCGTCTTCAAGCTGCGTAAATGTGGGGTTCACAACATATTTCCCGTCAATGCGGGCAACACGAACCTCGGAAATAGGCCCGCCGAAAGGAACATCGGACACGGCAAGCGCAGCGGAAGCCGCAAGGCCCGCTAAAGCGTCGGGCATGTCAACACCGTCGGACGAATAGAGCGTGACATTGACAAACGTTTCCGCATGGTAATCCTCCGGAAACAGCGGACGCAAGGCCCTGTCAACAAGACGCGAAACAAGAATCTCATAGTCCGACGGCCGGCCTTCGCGACGGGTAAAACCTCCCGGAAAACGACCGCTGGAAGCAAATTTTTCCTTGTAATCAACGGAGAGCGGCATAAAATCCGTGCCGGGCGCCGCGTCCTTAGCCGAACAGACCGTAGCCAGCAGCATGGTGTTACCCATCGTTAACATAACAGCGCCGTCAGCCTGCTTGGCAAGCTTCCCGGTCTCAAGAGTGATGATCCGTCCGTCACCCAGCGTAATTTCTTTTTTGATAGCTTTTAACATAAAATTTGGTTGATATTTGGCAGCGATTTGCCGCCTGTTTCTTTAAATCCGTACAAAAATCGTGCAAAGGTACAAAAAATACAGGAAATATGTTGTATCTTTGTCGCGTTTTTTTACCAATCCAATAATTCATAGCATAAACATGGAGACTATATTAATAAAAGCGTTGCAACTTGTTTTGAGTCTTTCTATCCTCGTCATTGTTCACGAGTTCGGGCATTTCATTTTTGCCAGAGTGTTCAAGGTAAGGGTAGATAAGTTTTATTTATTCTTCGATCCGTGGTTCGCTCTTTTCAGATACAAGCCTCGCAAAGGGGACACCGAATACGGCGTCGGCTGGGTGCCTCTGGGCGGTTACGTGAAGATTTCGGGGATGATTGACGAGAGCATGGATAAAGAGTTTCTTAAGAATCCGCCTCAGCCCTGGGAGTTTCGTACCAAACCGGCATGGCAACGGTTATTGATAATGGTTGGCGGCGTTTTGATGAACTTTGCGCTGGCGTTTTTCATCTACTCGCTCATTGCGTTTAAGTGGGGGGACAATTACATTCCGATGGACAAAACTCCGCTTTATTTTGGGGATGTGGCGCAGGAGGTCGGGTTTCGCGACGGCGATATATTATTGAAGGCGGACGGAAAACGACTGACCCGTTATGACGAACTTGACCTTTTCCGTACGATTGAGGCGGAGGAGGTAACTCTTTTGCGTGGGGGAGAGGAGTTGACGGTAGTTTTGCCGGAGGATTTTGAGATGAGGGTTATCACTTCCAGGTCTCCGTTTGCCGATTTTCGTTCGGGTGTTGTGGACAGTGTGATTGCGGGCGGATTTGCGGATGAGGCGGGCTTGCGCAGGGGAGACAGGATAGTTTCTGTCGACGGTCGCCGCACGTGGTCTTTTGCCGCTTTAACGTCGTCTTTGTCGGAGGTTGCCGGTACGGATGTTTTGTTAGCCGTGTTACGGGACGGAGAGGAGATCGAGCTTGCGGCGCATGTTGATTCGGAGGGCAAGCTGGGATTCACGGTTTTGTCGCCTGCGGTCGGGGTTTCCGACGGACATAACGTTTTGACTGCGGTTCCGGCCGGTTTAAGGTTGGGGTATCGGAAGTTATCTTTTTACGTGTTACAGTTACGTCTGGTTTTCACTCGGGAGGGCATTCGTAACATTGGCGGTTTGGGCGCGATAGGCAATTTGTTTCCGTCGAAGTGGAGCTGGCCTGCTTTTTGGGATATGACTGCATTATTATCAATCATGTTGGGCGTGATGAACCTGTTGCCTGTTCCTGCTTTGGACGGCGGCCATGTATTATTCACCGTTTACGAGATAATTACGCGTCGCAAGCCGAGTGAACGATTTCTTGAGAGGGCGCAATATGCGGGCATGTTTCTGTTGATTTTGCTGATGCTCTACGCCAACGGTAACGATATCTTAAGACTGTTCACGAAATAATCTTTTCCTTTAATCTTTTTATTCACTTGCGGTACACACAATCCGTATGCCGATGTATGTGTGACGGTAGTACGGTTGAGCGGCGCCGCGATACGAGACATGCATGAAGTTATCGGCGGTATCGGCGGTCTCCCAGCTGCCGCCGCGCAGGATGCGATAAGTACTGCTACTGAGCTGCACTTGACCGTCCGGTGTAGATGCGGGAAAGCTGCCGCCGTGCCATTCCCAGCACCATTCCCAAAGATTCCCGCTCATATCGTAAAGGTCAAGCTCATTGGTTTCTTTCTGCGCTACGGGCTTGGTACCGTAAACATTCTTATAATCGCCGGCGCAATCATCGTTGTAGTCGGTTTTGGTGACGGTGTTTCCGGTATACCAGGCAACATCACAAATATCGTTGCTGCCGGCATAGGTATAATCAGTACCTTGCGGCTGTACGTTTGACTGTCTCTTATTTCCGCCGCGGGCGGCATATTCCCATTCCGTTTCGGTTGGAAGGCGGTAGCCATTCTTACTGAAATCGCAGACGACAGCGTCCCAATCGGTATTGTTGGTTGTTAAGGTGGGAATGTCGTTGTAATTTAAATTTGCCCAGGCATCCGGTGTTGTCAAGTTTTCTATGGTATAACAAATATCCTTGCCTTCAAGAACACTCAACTTGTTACAGTAAGCAATAGCCTGATACCAGTTAACCCCTTCAACAGGCAAAGCCGAAGTTGCATTACCGTTATTAGCATAGCTGTTCTCATAATTGTTACCGCACTTGAAATGAGACTCATTTTTGCCCGTCACATACTCAAACTGTGCCTGAGTCACCTCCGTTTCGCTCATCTTAAAGTTTGGGATATTGACGGATTTCCACGAGTCGGACCCCTCAACGTCAATCATCTTCGGGGTGAGGAACGACGGAAGGTAGTAGTACTTGACGGTCACACTGCCGGTTGTTTTATCCTCGTCAAACGTTATGCTTTTGTCGCCGTGAACGCCTCTCGAAGAGCCGGACACGAAGAACTCGTACGCCTCGGCGTTCGGGTCGGTTTTGGCGGTAAATGTTTTGCCGCCGTCGCTTGCCGTGACGACGCAGGGAGAAACGTCAGGAGATGGAGATGCAATGTTTGATTCGAGACAGAGGTCTATCCATTTTGTTCCGTCCCACTTGAAAACGCATTTTCTACTGATGTTGAAGATATGTTCATCTTCATTGCCGGCTGTTAATGAGGTCTCGTTGGTAACTGTTTTCGAGAGGGAAATAACATTGCCGTTTTTGTCTGTGTACCTTAGCTTCGGCAGTTCTTGCGCTGCCGCTTTGTTCCCTGCGAACAGACATAACGCAGAGAAAATGATTAAGAAGGATGTTTTTTTCATTGTGGTGGTTATATTTTGGTTTTATAAAAATGCAAATTAAAAAGGGCAAAGCGTAGCCCCCGTGGGGACGTCCTAACTAACATAAACGCGCTCCCCGGAAACGTTACTGCGCTCCTCAGATTTGTTGTTGTCCCTGCCGCTCTCGCACGCGGCTTTAGCAGGTAATGTGTGTGTGTGTGTGTGTTAATAAATTATCCGACGCCGCCAAATATTTCGACGTAGTCGGCAATAAATTTATGTCTGTATGTGTAGCTGTCATCGTCATAACGGGTGCAAAGGTAAGTATTGTTTCACAAACAACAAAATCAACAGCGAAAATATCCAAACCTAACGCCGGTCGGACTTGTGCTCAAACCGCCGCCTGTCGTTCAATAGCTTCCGCATGAAATTCCGCTCCGCCTCCTGAAAAAGAAAAACTTTCTCCGCAGGAAGAACATCCAAAAACTTCCGAATGTACTCCATGTTTAACTCCGCCTCCAATAACTGCTTCCGAGCAAACAACTCCACAATCCGACGATAATCAGCCTCAGTATGCAACGCGCTATCACGCTCCGACTTCATAAACTCCCTGACCTCGCGCCGATAAGCCCTGTCCAACTCCATCCTCTTATCCCAAAACTCCCTGCACAACGGCCAAAAAACCTTCCCCTGCTTGCTACTCAATTCCATAGCGCCGGAAATGTACTCAATACGACTGCGCTCAAACTCCTCTAACTCCGCACGACGACGCTCATCCCTCTCCCGCTGACCAAAACAGGAAACAGACAAAATCAACACAAAAACCGTGAAAATAATAACCCGACCCATAAGCCTATCCTCCATCATCCTAATTGCTTAAACCCGCTATCGTGTCCCACAAACAAATGTTCGCCAAATCGTCCTCATAATAATCGTAATAGTCCTCCAAATCAGAGTCAACAGCAAAACGCAAAACCCCTCCCGTATACAAAACATCACCGCTAAAACCCGCCGGAAAACCGGTGAAAAGCCTCACCGTAAGAGAAATCCCAATAAACATCGCAGCCATATAAACCCACGGCCTCACCTTCCCCCAAAAACCAATAACCTCAACAGGACGAGCTTGACGCTCCGGTAACCGCAACATAAACCCGGAAACAAAACCCTCAAAATATCCCTCCGGCACCCTGAACGGATCTCGCTTCTCGATGTCCGCAAGATTAATACCTCTCCTTCCCATATCCTTCTTGACGCTTTTCATGTCTATCCACCCCCAATACGTAGATAGACAAAGGAAAGTAAAAAAAGTTTAATTTGAAGTGAAAAATATTACGGCGTTAGGAACAGACTCCAGCCCTCGAAGCGCCGTAAGCAACACGCATAAAACCCCGCCCAGCAAAGCCGCCAACCACCCCGCATCGCCAAACATAATGCCAAACGCCAACGACAAAGGAATCAAACCAAGTAAAACAGCAGTCAGAGGGACGGCAATCAAATTGGTGACCAAAAATAAAACCGGAAACTGCCGGAAATAGTAAATCACAAACGGTATAGTCCCTAACTGTGCGGAAACCGAAATACACGACAAACCCCAAACATACCTCAATAAAGGATTCCGAAGCGTAAACAACTCCGATAAACGCGGATAAAGAATCAAAATGGCCAATACCGCCGAAAAACTTAACTGAAATCCGGCGTCAAACAAATTCAACGGATTGAAAAGCAGCAGCACAAACGCCGCCACAAAAAGAGTGTTGAAATTGAAACTCCGCATCTGAAAAGCATTCCCAAAACCCCACACAGTCAGCATCGTCGCAGCACGAATGACACACGGTTGAAGACCGGTCAAAAAAGCAAAACCCCATAACAACGGCAAAATAATAGCCTGGCGAATAATCCCGCCCCACCAGCCGCCCCCCAAAAAAGAAAGCAGAAAATACAGCATCCCGTAAAGAATCGAGAAATGTAAACCGCTGACCGATAAAATATGCGCGCTACCCGTCGCGTTAAACGTCTGCCTCAATTCCCTGTCCATGTTCCCCGTATAACCAAACATCAGTGCCGACGCCACCTGAAACCCGTCCTCCTCCGGAATAAGCCTCCTCAGTCTGTCAAGCAAATAACGCCGGAACTCCAAAGCCTTAAAACGCAGATTAAACGGTCGACCCCCGCCAGTCGGCTCTATCTTCTCCCAATCGCCAACATAAGCGTCAAACGCAGCTATCAAATGATTCCTGTAATACGAAAAATCCGTCTGCCTGAAATTGGCCCTGATAATCAATGAATCGGAAGGACGCAAAGCATATGCGGCAGAATCCGCCGGCAAATGAATAATCGCCTGCTGTGAACCCGTCCCCACCCGAAACCTCAACTTGTCCGATCGGACAATCGCCTCGTCAAGAACCTCAACACGATATTCCCGCTCCTTAACAACACCCTTCCACACGGATTTCTCCCAAGACTGACGCGTCAACAGTCCGCCAGCAGACGAACAAAGCAAAAGCGTCCCAAAACCGAACAACCACCGTAAATCGTAACTCTTGAAAATCTTCGGAACAAAAGACAAAGCCCATACCAACAGGGAAACAACCAAAAGAATATACCACAGTACATTCAAATCAAACCGCATCTGCAGCAAAATGCCCGTCGAAAAAAAGAGTGTCAAGCGTAGAAATGGCGCCTGGAGAAAAACCTTTAGCATAAAGAGTGATGAAACAATCCCCCAGCAGGCACCGACAACACCCGCCGGCAGAATTTGTTAAATAGAAGAGTTATGTTCAAGAGCCGTAAGCCCAGAGTGTGTGCGAGGGGTTACTTCGCGCGGCCTACATACGACCCGTCACGAGTGTCGATCTCAATCAGTTCGCCCTCGTTAATAAAAAGAGGAACGCGTACCGTCGCTCCGGATTCTACAGTAGCCGGCTTGGTCGCATTAGTCGCAGTGTCGCCCCTGAATCCGGGTTCGGTGTAAGTGACCTTCTGTTGTACCTTGGTAGGAACATCGGCATACAGCACCGTCTCCGTGTCGGCGTCGGAAACAACCTCGAGAACCATCCCCTCGAGCATGAAATCCACCCCGTTAATAAGTCCACCGGGTACGGGATGCTGCTCGAAAGTCTCCTGATTCATGAAGATGTAATCCTCGCCCTCTTTGTAAAGATACTGATAAGGACGACGCTCAACACGTACATCTTCCAGCTTCTCCCCAATGTTGAACCGACGGTCGATCACACGACCGTCAACAACGTCCTTCAACGTAGTGCGCATGAAAGTGTTCCCCTTCCCGGGCTTCACATGTAAAAACTCGACGACAAAATATAACTTCCCGTCCATGCGAATACAAGTACCGTTCTTAATATCTTGAGCATTGATCATAAAAAAATATTATGTTGTTTTAACTTTTGGGCTGCAAAGGTATGAAAATAATTTTATATTCAGAAATTAATAACTAATTTTGCAGTCCTCAAACGATTCACAGAATGAATCAAATAATAAAAAAAGAAGCACTCTCGGAAAATGTCTTCCGAATAGAAGTCGAAGCGCCCTTAATCGCCAAAGCGCGGCGGGCCGGACATTTCGTTATCGTCAAGATCGGTAAATATGGAGAACGTATACCGCTCACCATCGTGGAATCCGACACGAAAAACGGTACCATAACACTAATCGTCCAGCGTGTGGGAAAATCTTCCTGCAAAATTTGCAACTTGAGAGAGGGGGAATATATTACCGATCTGGTTGGCCCCCTCGGACGAGCCACCCATATTGAACGCTTAGGCACAGTGTTATGCGCCTGCGGAGGCGTCGGCGCAGCTCCCATGTTACCCATTGCCAAGGCGATGAAAGATGTCGGCAATAAAATAATCACCGTCCTTGCCGCACGTACCGAAGGTTTGATCATCCTCGAAAAGGAAATGCAAAAAATCTCCGACGAAGTGATCGTAATGACCGATGACGGTTCATACGGGGAAAAAGGCTTGGTAACAGCGGGCGTCGAACGGGTTATCAATCGTGAAAAAGTGGATTTATGCGTGACCATCGGCCCGGCGATAATGATGAAGTTCGTTTCCCTGTTGACGAAAAAACTTGGAGTGCCGACCGTTGCCTCGCTCAACACGATAATGGTCGACGGCACGGGAATGTGCGGAGCATGTCGTGTAACGGTGGATGGGAAGACACGTTTTGTCTGTGTCGACGGGCCTGAATTTGACGCCCACAAAGTGGATTTCGACGAGATGCTGATAAGGCTGAATGCTTACAAAGACTATGAATGATTATGAGCTGATCGACACCGGCGGCTACGAGAAGTTGGAACGATTCGGACAGTATACCCTGCGTCGTCCCGAACCACAGGCGATGTGGCAAAAAGCTATGCCCGACAGGCAATGGGAACAGCTCGCCGATGCGTGGTTCAAAAAGAAAAAAAGCAACGAACGGGGAGAATGGCTGACGAAACCGAAGATGCGGAAACAGTGGTTTGTCTCACATCAGTATAAAGATATGAAACTTAATTTCCGTCTGGGACTTACAGCCTTCAAGCATGTCGGCATTTTTCCGGAACAGGAGACAAGTTGGAATTTCATTTATGATAATTGTCGAAACTCCAACAATACGATAAAAGTGCTTAATCTTTTTGCTTATACCGGAGGAGCTTCGCTTGCGGCAACAGCGGCCGGAGCGAGTGTAACACACGTCGATTCCGTGAAACAGGTCTTGACATGGTCTCGCGAGAATATGAAAGCCTCACAATTGGATGATATCAGGTGGGTATGCGACGACGCATTGAAATTTGCCAAGCGCGAATGGCATCGGGGAAACCGCTATCAGGCGATCATTCTCGACCCTCCTGCTTACGGTCGCGGACCGGAAGGAGAGAAGTGGCAGTTGGAGGAGCATATCGCGGAGCTTATGGGAGCATGTAGCCGGCTTGCCGATGAGGAGAGTTTTTTTTGCGTATTGACCTTGTATTCGATGGGTTTTTCTTCCCTAATTGCCGAGAATTTGCTGAAGGAATATTTTCCGGGATGTTTGGAGATTGAACATGGCGAGTTATTTCTTGAAGATCGTGCGAAGCGTAAGTTACCTTTGAGCGTGTTTGGGCGGACATTAAAGAAGAGAGCGCTGTTTTGCGAAGGACATTAATTTATTTTTCAAATATGAAACAGTACTTAGACTTATTAAAACGTGTTATGACGGAAGGAGTGGGCAGGAAAGACCGTACCGGCGTCGGGACGATAGGTATTTTCGGGCATCAGATGAGGTTTGATCTTTCCGAGGGGTTTCCTGTTTTGACAACCAAAAAATTACATCTCAAATCCATTATTCACGAGTTGCTTTGGTTCTTGAAGGGCGACACCAATATACGTTATCTCAACGAGAACGGAGTAAGGATATGGGATGAATGGGCCGACAAACATGGAGATTTGGGTCCTGTTTACGGTCATCAGTGGCGTTCCTGGCGCCGGTACGACGGGGGATGTATTGATCAGATAGCCGAGGCGGTAGAAATGATAAAAGGCGATCCCTATTCTCGGAGAATTATAGTCAGTGCGTGGAATGTTTGCGATTTACCGGACATGAAACTACCTCCCTGTCATTGTTTTTTTCAGTTTTACGTTGCCGACGGGCGACTTTCCTTACAGCTTTACCAGCGCAGTGCCGATATTTTTCTTGGTGTGCCGTTCAACATTGCCTCTTATTCTCTATTATTGAAAATGATGGCGCAGGTCACGGGACTTGAAGCGGGTGATTTTGTACACACTTTTGGAGACGCTCATATTTACCTTACCCACTTGGAACAGGTAAAGTTACAGTTGACCCGTGAGCCTCGCAAACTGCCGGAAATGAAGATTAATACTTCGGTAAGGAGTATTTTCGGTTTCAGGTACGAAGATTTCGTGCTTGAGGGGTATGACCCATACCCCGGTATAAAGGGAGAGATAGCTGTTTAGAGGTGATTTTTTATTCTTGTTGGAATGTTGTATTATTTATTTGATTACCTTAACCAATTAGGGTTTCCAGGGGCGGGAGTGTTTCGTTACATTTCGTTTCGTTCTGCTATGGCACTTGTTTTGTCGTTATTTATCACGACGTGGGTGGGGTGGTATATTATTCGCCGGTTACGGAAGATGCAGATTGGCGAGACCATCCGCAGTCTCGGGTTGGAAGGGCAGACAAGTAAGAATGGCACTCCTACTATGGGCGGTATCATCATCATCGTTGCCATTCTTATTCCGACTTTATTGTTGGCCAAGTTGCATAACACATATATCGTTCTCATGCTGATAACTACCGTATGGATGGGGGGGATAGGCTTTCTTGACGATTACATTAAGGTTTTTCGTCGTCGAAAGGAAGGTTTGAATGGTCGTTTCAAAATTGTCGGACAGGTAGGACTTGGTATCATTGTTGGGGTCACTCTTTATTTGAGTCCGGGAGCCGTGATGAGGGAGAACGTTGAGATCACGAAACACAACGGTATCACGGAGATCGTTCACAGTCCTGAGGTCAAATCCACGCAGACCACCATCCCTTTTTTGAAGAACAACAACTTGGATTATCGCAGTTTACTATTCTTCATACCGAACCACCGTACTGCAGCGACATGGATTTTGTTTGTTTTTGTTGTGATATTCATCGTGACGGCTGTTTCCAACGGAACAAACCTTACCGACGGGCTTGACGGGTTGGCTGCCGGAAGTTCGGCTATAATCGGCGTAGCTCTCGGTATATTGGCCTATGTATCCAGCCATCTGGAATATGCGGCATATCTTAACATAATGCATATTCCCGGGTGTGAGGAGCTTACGGTATTTGCAAGCGCGTTTATCGGGGCGACTATTGGTTTTTTGTGGTACAATGCTTTTCCTGCACAGGTTTTCATGGGTGACACGGGGTCTTTGACTCTTGGCGGTATAATTGGAGTTTTTGCGATATTGATTCACAAAGAATTACTGTTGCCTATCCTGTGCGGAATATTCTTTGTAGAGAGTTTATCTGTGGTTCTCCAAGTGTCTTATTTCCGATATACAAGGAAAAGATACGGTATAGGGCGTCGTGTTTTCAGAATGGCGCCATTACATCACCATTTCCAAAAGGCTCACGATGCCGGTGTAGGTGTTTTGTTAAGGAGGCCGTTGAGTTCCGTGCCTGAGTCGAAGATTGTGGTGCGTTTTTGGCTGATAGGCATCATTTTAGCGGTTATAGCGATAGCGACCCTAAAGGTACGGTAATTTTCTGATATTTTTTATGGAATTTACATTTAATGTTAAGAAGGACGACGGCAGTGACGTGGATAACGTTGATATGAGGTTCGATGATGTTGGGTTGTCGGCGTTTATGCAGCCTAAACGGTTGAGGTTAGTGGTATTAGGTGGTGGTGAGAGTGGTGTTGGTGCGGCGGTACTTGCGAAGAAAGAAGGTTTTGATGTTTTTTTGTCGGATTCATCGGAAATAAAACTCAAGTACAAGACCATTCTCGACCGTTATGATATTGTTTATGAGGAGTGTCGGCACACGGAATCGTTAATATTGAATGCGGATGAGGTAGTAAAGAGTCCAGGTATTCCAGATAACGTATTTATTATAAATAAATTAACGGAGCATTGCATTCCCATTATTTCCGAGATAGAGTTTGCCGGCCGTTACACGTCGGGTAAGACTGTTTGTGTAACAGGCAGTAACGGAAAGACGACCACTGCGACACTTATTTGGCATATATTGAGTAGTTCAGGGTTGGATGTCGGCTTGGTAGGTAACATAGGCAGCAGTTTTGCGTTACAGGTAGCGGAACGAGACAGGGAATATTACGTTATTGAGTTAAGCAGTTTTCAGTTGGACAGGATGTACGGATTTCGAGCGGATATTGCTGTTTTACTCAACATTACCCCTGATCATTTAGACCGTTACGAATATGATTTTGGGAAGTATGTTGCATCTAAAATGCGTATTCTACAGAATCAGACGTCATCTGATGCGTTTATTTACTGGGGCGGCGATAAGAATATAAAAAACAGTCTTGAACGGTTGAAGCCTGAGGTGTCACTTTACTCGTTTGACGTACCGCAGTCGGAAGGTTTGGCAGGCTATGTGAGTGACGGAAATATAATCATAGAAACATTAGGAAGGAAGTTCATTATGGAAGAGGAATTTGTGGCTTTAACGGGTAAACATAATATCCATAACACGTTATCGGCAGGCATAGCCGCGAGTTTGTTGGATATTAGCGACGAGAATTTGCGACGTTCGTTGAGCGATTTCAAAGGTGTTGAACATCGTTTGGAGATGGTAGCTTGCGTTCGGGGTGTAGAGTATATCAATGATTCTAAAGCGACCAATGTTAACGCGGTTTGGTATGCTTTGGAGAGCATGAAAACGCCTGTCGTACTGATACTTGGTGGCGTCGACAAAGGGAACGATTACATGGAGATAGAGTTATTGATCAGAGAGAAGTGTCGCGCTCTTGTTTTCCTAGGTACGGACAATATGAAGTTACACGAATTTTTTGACGGAAAAGTGCCTACCACATTTGACGCTTTATCTATGCGTGAAGCGGTAAGGTTTGCATA
>JAIRMF010000118.1 GCA_031258895.1 Dysgonamonadaceae bacterium
GATTCTTATGAAAATTTACAAATAACCTTCTTAGGGAATCGCTATCATCTTTAGCGTCATGTATCATAAGTTTGTGCTGTATCATACATTGTGGCGATGTGAAATGAAAATTATCCTTGCATCAATTCGGACGCCTGACGGGACGTTCAGTAATCCGACTCCACTTGCCGGATCTTTTTCTCGATGGCTTCCATCTTTTCTTCTTGGAGCACTTTCTTGTATTCTATCGGAGTTACCTTGATGAAGTGTTTCAGGTATTCGTTCCAGTTGCCGAGTATCTGTCCGGCAAGTGCGCTTTGTGTGAAGTAGCGATGTTGCGAAATAAGATGGTGAAGTTCCGATGAGTCGGAATTGTCTTCGATTAGTGAGAGTTCTACCATTTCCATATTGCAGTAGAAATCGAAATCGCCTTTCAGGTCAAGCACGTAGGCGAGACCGCCACTCATGCCGGCCGCAAAGTTTTTGCCGGTTGAACCGAGCACTACCGTTCGTCCGCCGGTCATATATTCACAACAGTGGTCGCCTGCTCCCTCAACGACGGCAATTGCGCCCGAGTTCCGCACGCAGAAGCGTTCGCCGACACGGCCGGATATGTACACTTCGCCCGATGTTGCGCCGTAAAGCGATGTATTACCTGCGATGATATTGTCTTCCGGTTTGAAGGTTGCCAGACGAGGCGGGACGAGAGCTATTCGTCCGCCGGAAAGTCCTTTGCCAAGGTAATCGTTGGATTCGCCTTCGAGATGGAATGTTATGCCTGCTGCAAGGAAAGCTCCGAAACTTTGGCCTGCGGAACCTTTGAAATTTACGTTGATAGTGCCGTCTTGCAAGCCTTGATTGCCGTACCGTTTTGCCACTTCTCCCGACAGCATTGCGCCCACTGCACGATCGGTATTGGAGATGTTGATGTTTATCTCTACCGGCAACTGTTTTTCGATTGCCGGTTTTGTTTTGCGGATTATTTCTCTGTCGGACACGTGTGTGATCTTGTGATCGTGAGGAGTGGTGAAGCGGATGTCGTTGCCGTTGTCAACGAAATGCAACAGTCTTGAGAAATCAAGTTTTTCGGCTTTTGGGTTTAATTTTTGATCTTTGCGTACTTCGAGCAAATCGGAGCGTCCTATGATTTCGTCAAGAGAGCGGAACCCTATCGCGGCAAGATGCTCGCGCACTTCTTGGGCAAGGAAAGTAAAATAGTTTATCAGGTATTCGTGTTTTCCCTTGAACCGTGCGCGCAGATGTTCGTTTTGCGTTGCAATACCTACCGGGCAGGTGTTGAGATGGCATTTGCGCATCATCACGCAACCGAGCACGATTAGTGCGCTTGTAGCGAATCCGTATTCTTCCGCACCGAGCAGTGTTGAGATAATGATGTCTTTGCCGGTTTTCAGTTGTCCGTCGGTTTGAAGGCGGACAAATTTACGGAGGTCGTTCAGGACGAGGGTTTGCTGGGTTTCCGAGAGGCCGAGTTCGCCTGCCGATCCGGCGTGTTTGATGCTGCTCATCGGACTTGCGCCTGTACCGCCTTCCGAGCCTGAGATGAGGATCATGTCCGCTTTTGCTTTTGCGACGCCTGCGGCAATCGTTCCTACGCCGAGTTCTGCGACGAGTTTGACGGATACGCGGGCGGTGGTATTTATGTTTTTCAGGTCGAAGATCAGTTGTGCGAGGTCTTCGATAGAATAAATATCGTGATGTGGGGGTGGAGAGATAAGGGTGATGCTTGGAATCGAATGTCGGGTTTTTGCGATGATTTTATCGACTTTGAAGCCGGGCAATTGTCCTCCTTCTCCGGGTTTTGCTCCCTGTGCGATTTTTATCTGTAATTCGTCGGCATTGACGAGGTATTCGGCTGTGACGCCAAAACGACCGGAGGCGATCTGTTTGATGGAAGACCGGCGATTCAGGCCGTCTTCGCCCGGTTTGAATCGTGCGGGGTCTTCTCCTCCTTCTCCCGTGTTGCTTTGGCCGTTCAGGATATTGAGGGCGATGGCCATTGCTTCGTGTGCTTCGCGGCTTATTGAGCCGAAAGACATTGCACCGGTTACGAAACGTTTTGTGATCGCCTCGACAGGTTCGACCTCGTCGATGTTGATCGGTTTTTGTTTGTATGTAAGCATGTCACGAAGGAAAACGGGCTGTGTTTTGAAATCGACTGTTCTGGTATATTCCTTGAATCTGTCATAGTCGCCGAGCCGGGTTGCGATTTGCAGTTTTGAGATTGTTTCCGGATTCCAGGCATGGTATTCCCCTTCTTTGCGGAAGGCGTAAATACCGGTGTTTGGGACGACATGTGTGCCGGGAAGTTTTAAGTTAGGCGTATCTTTGTCGCTGTACGCCTCGGCGTGGAAGGCGAGGACGTCTCGGGCGATGTCTTCAAGGTTGATACCGCCGATTCGCGACGTCATTTCGCGGAAGTACGTGTCGAGCAGTTCCTGGCTTAAGCCGACCGTTTCGTAGATTTGTGCTCCGCGGTATGAGCGCAGGGTGGAGATGCCCATTTTCGAGAGGATTTTCAGCAGCCCTTTACAGACGGATTTGATGTAATGTTTTTCCGCTGTTGCGTAGTTGAGTTGTATTTCGTGAAGTTTTACTTTTTCGTTAAGGACGGCGAAAGCCATGTACGGGTTTATGGCGGTTGCGCCGAATGCGAACAGCAGCGAGAAGTGGTTTACTTCGCGCACTTCTCCTGTTTCGACTATTATTGCTATTTGCATCCGTTTACGTTTTTCGATAAGGTGATGATGGATGGCGGAAACGGCGATAAGGGAAGGTATCGGCGCACGTTCGGCGTCGATTTCGCGGTCGCTCAATATTATATGGTGGTATCCCTCGTCGACGGCATGTTCCGCTTGGCGGCAGATGTTTGTCAGGGCGTCGGCAAGGTTTTTGCCGTTTGAAGGTTTTGCGTTGAAGATGATGGGGATGTTTTTAGCGCGAAAATGTTTAAATCTGAGGTGTTTTAATATATCGAGTTGGGCGTTGTTGAGGATTGGATTATCGAGGCGCAGCATTTTGCAGAGTTCCGGCGAGGCGTGCAGCAGGTCGGCGTTTTCGCGTCCGATGTATAGGGCGAGCGACATTACGAGTTCTTCGCGTATTGGGTCGATTGGCGGGTTTGTTACCTGGGCGAACAGTTGTCGGAAATAGGCGAACAGTTGTTGGGGTTTTTCGGAGAGTATTGCCATTGGGGCGTCGTTTCCCATCGAGCCGATTGGTTCTTTGCTTTCGACGGCCATCGGGACGATAATTTTTTCTATATCTTCTTTTGTGTAGCCGAACACTTTCAATCGGGCCTGGAATCCGTCCACTTCGTTTGAGACCGTTCTTCCGGTCTGTATTGTATCGAGGCCGATACGGTTTTTATGCAGCCATTCGCCGTATGGATGCGCGTCGGCGAGGGATGCTTTCAGTTCTTTGTCGTAATACAGTTTTCCTTCTTTGGTATCCACCATCAGCATTTTCCCTGGTTGGAGGCGTCCTTTTTCCTTTATTTTAGAAGGGTCGATCGGCAACACTCCGACTTCGGATGCGATGACCAGGATATTGTCGTTTGTGATGAGGTATCGAGCCGGCCGGAGTCCGTTACGGTCGAGCGTTCCGCCTGCGTACCGTCCGTCGGTGAAGAGCAGGGTAGCCGGTCCGTCCCAGGGTTCCATTATTATTGAGTGGTATTCGTAAAACGCTTTGAGTTGTTCCGGTATGGGATTTTTCTCGTTCCAGCTTTCGGGCACCAGCATTGAGATGGCGTGTGGCAGGGAGAATCCGGCCATGACGAGGAATTCGAGTACGTTGTCGAGCGATGCGCTGTCGGACATTGAGGGCTGAACGACGGGGAATATTTCTTCCAAGTTACCGAGTTGCGGAACTTTGAGCACGCTTTCGCGAGCTTTCATCCAATAGCGGTTTCCGCGAATGGTATTTATTTCGCCGTTGTGTCCGAGCAGGCGAAAAGGCTGGGCGAGGTCCCAGCTGGGGAAGGTATTTGTTGAGAATCTGGAGTGTACGAGGGCCAGTGCGCTGGTGAAATCGGGGTTTGTGAGGTCCGGGAAGTAGTCTCGCAACTGAAGGGAGGTCAGCATACCTTTGTAGACGATTCTTTGCGTTGAGAGACTGCATATGTAGAACGATTTTTTATCGTTGAGGGAGGACGTCTGTATTTTGTTTTCGATTTTTTTGCGGACGATATAGAGTTTACGTTCCAGGTCCGGTTGTTTGTTGGTTGTGTTGGTTTCGGCGACGAATATTTGTTTGACGGAAGGTTCGTTTTTCCGGCTGATTTCGCCGAGTATATTGCTATTGACGGGGACGTTTCGGATGGCGATAATTTCAAGTCCTTCCTGTTCTACGATATTTGTCAGGATTTCCGTGCAGATGGCGGTTTGGTCTTTGTTTTTCGGGAAAAAGACGAGCCCTGTACCGTATTTTCCGTATTCGGGCACGGGGATACCTTGCAGGGTTATAAATTTGTGAGGTATTTGCAGTGTGATACCTGCGCCGTCGCCGGTAGCGTTGTCGGAGCTTTCCGCGCCTCTGTGGAGCATATGTTCGAGGGCGAGCAATCCGTTTTCCACTATATCGTGGGACCGGTTTCCGTTAATATCGACGATCAGGCCGACCCCACAGGCGTCATGTTCGCAGTCGGACATGTATAGACCGGAGTTATTATTCTTCATTTTTTTGTTCATATTTATTAAACGGGGGTGCAAAGTTACGAAAAAGTAATTGATAAGCGGCAATTTGGGGAAGACAGACAAGAAAAGACTTTTAAGCCTTTAAAACCATTAAAGCCCTTGAGGACCTTAAGGCCTTCAAAGATTTTTTTTAAAAACCCGGAGCGGGTTTAAGAAGACTTCAATGGAGTTTAGGAAGCCCCTAACTGAATTAGTTGCTCCATAAGATTCATTTATTTTTCTGATTGTTAATAACATATTGATAAAAAAGTTTGGAAAAAGATGCAGGATTTTGTACTTTTGCGGCAAGAAACCTTGCAAAAAGGAT
>JAIRMF010000150.1 GCA_031258895.1 Dysgonamonadaceae bacterium
AATGACCGAATTCCTCCAACAACTAAACGACAGCCAGCTCGAAGCGGTATTATATAACGACGGCCCGAGCCTTGTTATCGCCGGCGCAGGATCGGGCAAAACACGTGTCCTGACATGCAAAATCGCGTATCTCCTGAACGAAGGAATAAGACCCTACAACATCCTCGCCCTCACGTTTACCAACAAAGCCGCCCGCGAGATGAAAAACAGAATAGGCGCAATAGTGGGCGACGATATCGCTCGCAACTTGTGGATGGGGACTTTTCATTCCGTTTTCCTCCGTATCCTCCGGCGGGAATCGGAGCGCTTGGGCTGCAGCCCCGATTTCACAATCTACGACTCACAAGACTCCCAAAGCCTTATCAAATCAATAATAAAAGAACTCCAGCTAAACGACAAACAGTACAAACCTTCCGTCATTCAGTCCCGAATCTCGAACGCTAAAAACGCACTCATAACAGCGGAAATGTATGCCAAGGACCGCAGACTTATTGAAGACGACCTCCGGCAAAAACGCGACCGAATAGCAACCGTATACGAAATATATTCAAACCGCTGTAAGGCCTCCGACGCATTTGATTTCGACGACCTGCTACTGTCAACCTACATCCTGTTCCGTGACAATCCGGACGTACTGGATAAGTACCGAAACATGTTCCGTTTCATACTTGTGGACGAATATCAGGACACCAATTCGGTCCAACATGAGATAGTACGGCAATTGGCAGGGGAACATCAGCGAATATGCGTCGTTGGAGATGACGCTCAGAGTATCTATTCGTTCCGTGGCGCAAACATTGGAAACATATTGAATTTTCAAAAAGTATATCCCAAAACCCGCCTCTTCAAGCTCGAACAGAACTACCGTTCGACACAAACCATCGTTAACGCTGCGAACTCGCTGATAAAAAATAACGACCGGCAGATTCCCAAGACCGTTTTTTCCGAAAATGCGGAGGGCGACCGTATTCGGGTTATCAACGCCTATTCGGATTATGAGGAAGGGTATTCGGTTGCGAGCAGGATTGCCGAGATGAGGATGTTGAAGAAGTACTCCTATAACGACTTCGCGATACTTTACCGTACCAACGCTCAATCCCGAATTTTTGAGGAGGCGCTGCGGAAGATAAATATTCCGTACCGTATTTACGGGGGGCTTTCTTTTTACCAGCGAAAAGAAATAAAGGACGTAATTGCTTATATGCGGGTTGTTTCCAATCCGAACGATGAGGAGGCTCTGAAACGGATTATCAATTACCCTGTACGCGGGATAGGCGGCACGACTGTGGGTAAAATAATTGCCGCGGCGAATCTGAACGGCGTAAGTCTCTGGACTGTGCTTTCCGATCCCCTTGGATACGATCTTAGCGTCAGTTCCGGGACGATTGCTAAATTGAAAGAGTTTCGTACGCTGATGGAGAATTTTATTGCCGTCGATAAGATTGGCAATGTGCATGAGCTTGGCGTTGAGATCATCCGTCAGACCGGTATGTACGGCGATCTTTACGCCGACAAAACCCCTGAAGGCGTCAGTCGTCTGCAGAACATCGACGAGTTGCAGAACAGTCTTTATGCTTTCGTGTCGGGCAGGCTGGAAGAGGGCCGGCATGGGGACGTTCGGGTCGGTGATTTTCTTACCGAAGTGTCGCTTTTGACCGATCAGGACATTGATAAGGACGTTGAATCGGATCGTGTTACCATGATGACGGTTCATTCTGCTAAGGGTTTGGAGTTTCGCAATGTTTTTGTTGTTGGGATGGAGGAGAATCTTTTTCCTTCGGAACGGAGTGAGAATCAGAGTGAGATAGAGGAGGAGCGCAGGTTGTTTTATGTGGCGTTGACTCGTGCTGGGGAGAATGTTGTGCTTACTTACGCCAAGAACCGGTTTCGCAACGGGCAGTCACTTTCCTGTATTCCGAGTCGTTTTATCGGCAATATTTCTCCTCAATATCTGTTCCTTCCGGGTGGAGCCGTACCGAATGTAAGGAATTTTCCATCTCACGGTTTCGACAGAGTTTCGGACAGGGGCCTGTTGGGACGGAGGAGGGTAGAGCGTCCCAGACCAAATCTGTATTTTAACCCGCATAAGCTTTCGCAAATGGATGATGACGATTTGGTATCTCGGAAGTATAGCAGGATAGGGGCTTTGGCTGTCGGCAATACCGTTCTTCATGAGCGCTTCGGGCAGGGCGTCATATTCGAACTGTCGGGCGAGGGGGACAATGCCAGGGCGGGGGTCAATTTTGATAATTTCGGTAAAAAACAATTGCTGCTCAAGTTTGCAAGATTCGAAGTTTTAAAACAATAGGGGGCGGTGATATCTTTCTAAGTTCGGTAACAATCTTTCTAAGTGCAGTCACAACAATAATATGGAGCGGCAATACTTTTATAAGGGCAGTCACAATATTATTATAAGGACAGCCAACATACGTGCGCTTCCCTCCATTACTCGTGCGCTTCCCTCCATTACTCGTGCGCTTCCCTCCATTACTCGTGCGCTTCCCTCCATTACTTGTGAGCTTCTCTCTAGTACTTGTGAGCTTCTCTCTAGTACTTGTGAGCTTCTCTCTAGTACTTGTGAGCTTCTCCCTAGTACTCGTGAGCTTCTCCCTAGTACTTGTGAGCTTCTCTCTAGTACTTGTGAGCTTCTCTCTAGTACTTGTGAGCTTCTCTCTAGTACTCGTGAGCTTCTCTCTAGTACTCGCGAGTTCCTCCCGAAGATAGATCTATTCTTTGTTTTCCCTGTCGCTCTTTTGCGCAGTATTTTTGGAACAACAATAAACAGACTGACGGAAAATTTTTGCATTGTTGGAATAAAGTATTACCTTTGCGCTTTCTTTGCAAACAGTCAGTCGTAATAAATATAACCTCAAGATGAAGAAATATAAGGTGTTAAACAATCTCGCAGGATGGCTCGTCTTCGCCGTCGCCGCCGTTGTTTACCTCTTAACAATAGAACCGACCGCAAGTTTGTGGGACTGCGGCGAATTTATCGCCTCGGCTTACAAACTCGAAGTAGGACATCCCCCTGGAAGTCCTATATTCATGATGACGGCAAACCTGTTCACCCAACTCGTCTCCGACCCAATGCTCAAAGCAGTCGCGGTAAACGCAATGTCCGCAGTCTTCAGCGCCCTGACAATCCTCTTCCTCTTCTGGACAATAACATTCATGGTCAAAAAAATCATCGTCGGAAACAGTCGCACAATATCAACCCCAAACATCATCACAATAATCGCCTGCGGCACAGTCGGAGCCCTCGCATACACGTTTTCCGATACATTCTGGTTCTCCGCCGTCGAAAGCGAAGTCTACGCCTTCTCCTCACTGATGACCGCAGTCGTCGTATGGCTCATCCTTAAATGGGAAGACGTCGCCGACGAACCGCATGCCGACCGATGGCTGATACTTATAGCATACCTGATGGGAATATCAATCGCGGTACACCTGCTAAATCTGCTTTGTATCCCCGCAATAGTGCTCGTATACTACTTTAAAAAACATCCCAACGCAAACGCCAAAGGCTCCCTCGTCGCGTTACTCGTCTCGTTCGCAATTGTCGCCGTCCTACTCTTCGGAATCATTCAAGGAGTCGTAAAAGTGGCCGGCCAATTCGAACTGCTCTGCGTAAACTTCCTCGGATTACCCTACAATTCCGGCGTAGCGCTGTACACATCCCTGATAGCATTAGCCCTGGTCTGGGGAATCAAAGAAACACTGCGCGAAAAATACATGCCAAACAGAACAAAAATATCATTCATAATAGCTATCGCTCTGCTCGGCGTCCCGTTCCCCGGCAACAGCCCGTGGCTGGGAATAATCCTCCTGGCAGGACTGACTATCTATCTGTTTGCATCCAAAAAACTCAACCCGGTTACCCTAAACACAATACTAGTCGGACTGTTAGTCATAACAATAGGATACTCGTCTTACGCCCTCATAATGATCCGTTCCGCAGCAAACGCGCCTATGGACGAAAATTCACCCGAAGACATATTCGCCCTAAGGAAATACCTATCTCGTGAACAGTACGGCGACACACCCCTAATATACGGACAAACTTACGTCTCCGAACCTAAATACGTACTCAAAAACGGCGCCTACGAACAGGAAAGAATAGACCTCGGACCCGTCTGGGTACGGATAGACAAAAACAGTCCCGAAGAAAAAGACCGATACGTCGAGTCAATGCGCAGAGAAAAATCAGTCTACCGGGACGAACTCAACATGCTATTCCCGCGTATGTACAGCTCCGACCAGTCGCACGTCTCAGCCTACAAATCATGGGCAAATGTCAAAGGAAAACGCGTCGTACTGAGAGACCCCGGTGGAGAATCAAAAACCGTGACGAAGCCAACCTTTATCGAAAATATCCGTTTCTTCCTCAACTATCAGGTAAACTTCATGTACCTCCGTTACTTTATGTGGAATTTCGCAGGACGGCAAAACGATATCCAGGGACACGGCGAAGTGGCCAACGGAAACTGGATTACCGGTATCAAATTTATTGATAAACTTCTCGCCGGCCCGCAGGATAATATGCCCGCATTTATCGCCGAAAACAAAGGACACAACGTTTATTACATGTTACCGCTGATTCTCGGACTTTTAGGCGTCGCCTTTCAACTCTCAAAAGGAGGACGGAAAGGAATTGAAGGATTTTGGGTAACATGTATGCTCTTCTTCATGACCGGGCTGGCAATAGTGGTATATCTGAATCAGACCCCCTACCAACCCCGTGAACGCGATTACGCATACGCAGGCTCATTCTACGCCTTCTGTATCTGGATCGGCGTCGGTACGGTATACGTCGTTCGTTTACTCGAAAAGTACGCGAAACTTCCAAAACTGCCCGCCTCTATTGTCGGAGGTGTGTTATGTCTTGCCGTACCACTCCAGATGGTTTCCCAGACATGGGACGATCACGACCGCTCAAACAGATACACTACACGCGACTTCGGACGAAATTACCTGACCACCTGCGAGAAAAACGCCATTATATTCACAATGGGCGATAATGATACTTTCCCTCTCTGGTACGCTCAGGAAGTGGAAGGTTACCGAACGGACGTGCGTGTCTGCAACCTCTCATACTTGCAGACCGACTGGTATATAGACCAGATGAAAAGGCAAGCCTACGACTCGCCTCCTTTACCGATTTCCTGGAAACGCTCGGAATATATCAACGGTAAACATGACGTAGGCTGGATTATCCCTCAGACAGACGAGCCCTGGGATGTGGCCCGAGCGCTTAACAGAGTAAAATCCGATGACAGAAGAACGAAAGTAATACCGAATTATTCCGTCGAATTGGATAACGTTCCAACTTATATCCTTACCCTACCGGTCGATCGCAAGGCGGCAATAGAGTCGGGAACGGTCAAACCCGAATACGCGGACAAAATATTGGATACAATCCATATCTACCTCGGAGAACACAAAGACGACAAAGGTAATACGATCGTCAAAGCTAAAAACCGACTCGGAAAAGAAGAAATGATGGTGCTCGATATGTTAAGTAACAACAGGGACTGGAAGCGCCCGATATACTACGCAATAACCGTTTCACGGGACGAATATGTACGCCTCGACGGACATTTTCGTCAAGACGGCATAGCTTACCGTATAGTGCCATACCAAACTTACAGTGACAGTCTCCGTTATGATACCGATATTCTCTACGATAATCTTATGAACAAATACCGTTGGGGAAACCTCGAACAACCCGGACTTTATATCGACGAAAATACAAGCAGGCTTGCAAAGACATTCCGTACCCTGTTCGGAACGCTCGGTAATCGCCTTGTTAAAGAGGGCGAGTTTGAAAAAGCAATCAAGGCTATGGATTATGCCGTGAAATCAATTCCAACCTACAACGTACCGTTAGACTTTTTTTCAACCGGCGAGATAGCAAAAACGTACTTCCTTGCCGGTGATACCTCAAAAGCGAAGGCAATCTACGACGAATTGACGGGACGTACACTTGAAGAATTAGAATGGTATTCAAGTCTCAATCGCAACCATTACGCTTCGGTATCAAAAGAAATACGAGAAAACATCTATATACTCAGTGAACTGACAAATTTCTACAAAGAAACCGATAAAGACCGTTTCGATGAACTTAACAGCCTGTTTCTCCGGTACTACGAACAATGGTTTCAATTTGAAAATAACGCCGTGAACCGTGGCGGAAGAAGAACCGGATAAATTCGATGTTTGTAGAATATCCTCCAAAACTTTATAGAGCCTTGTTTCGTGGCGCCTATTGGCGTCTGAAACCCGATGAAAAAGCAGTCTATCTGACTTTCGATGATGGACCTGTGCCGGAGGTTACTCCCTGGGTGCTGGATTTGTTAGACTTGTACGGTATCAAAGCGACATTCTTCTGCGTAGGCGATAATGTGTGCAAGTATCCGGAAATTTATGAAACAATCAAGGAACGTGGGCACGGGGTCGGAAATCACACATTTCATCATCTGCAAGGGTTGAAAGTCCGCAAGGAAACCTACTTAAAAGATGTTGAACTTGCCGCACAAATTATTGACAGTTCCCTGTTCCGTCCGCCTCACGGACATATCCGCCTCACGCAGTTCTATGCTTTGAGAAATAAGTACAAAATAATCCTCTGGGATGTAGTTACGCGCGATTACAGCCGAATTAAAACAGCTGGCGATGTGTTGGAGAACGTCAAAAAACACACTCGAAACGGTTCCATCATTCTCTTTCACGATTCAATTAAATCGGGCGAAAGAATGAAACAATCCCTGCCTCGATCAATTGAATGGCTCAAAGAGCAAGGGTACGAATTTCGGTTGATAACCGACGGACTTGCCTCAAATGGTACACCAAGCTAAGAAGCATAAATACGACATGAACAAGAAATTTATTTTATTTACAGCAATTTTCACCATGACTTTATCATCATCATGCAGTATAGACGGTAAAAAAACTGCACGCGGAATCAATCCTGCTAATCTTGATACAACCGCCATCCCTGGCGACGACTTCTATCAATATGCCAACGGAGGTTGGATAGCTTCACACCCGTTGAAGCCTGAATACGCCTTATTCAGTTCATTTACGGAACTTGATGAAAACAGCCGAGAACAAGTTAAAAACCTGATTACAGACCTATCCGTCGGTAAAAATGAACAAAACAGTGTGGCACGGAAAATAGGAAATATTTATAATCTTGCGATGGACAGTGACCGACTTAACGACGAGGGAGTCAGGCCACTTTTGCCATATTTGGAAAAAATATCCGGAATCAGCAGTAAAAACGAGATCACATCCCTCTTGGCAGTGCTTTTCCGTGATGGGGTATCCCCATTTTTTAACCATTACGTCTATGCAGATGACATGAACAGTTCAGTCAATATCCTGCACATCAATCAGGGCGGTTACAAAATGGGCGACCGCGACTATTACCTGCTCGACGACGAGCGCTCGAAAATGCTACGTGCAAAATACATTGAAATGCTCGAAAAACTTTTCTTTCTTGCCGGTTACACCAAATCCGAAACTGAAGCTGCATCAACAGCGGTTATGAATATAGAAACCCGCCTCGCACAAGTCGCATCATCCCGCGAGGCATTGCGCGATCCAATCGCGAACTATAATAAAATTTCAATAGAAAAACTGGAAAGGCTATCATCTGAAATCAATTGGCGAGAACTCTTTAAAAACCTCGAAAATCTTCAGGAACTTAACGTCGGACAACTGAATCCCATAGCCGAAGTAAGCGCCATCATTAGAGAGTCTTCTCTCGAAGCCCTGAAATATTACCTCCTTTGGAATGTTATCAGTCGAGCATCGTCATATTTGAGCGATGAATTTTCCGATGCAACATTTGAATACTACGGTAAAACCCTTTCAGGCAAGGAAACACAACGCGAACGATGGAAGCGAGCCGTAGACGTTATAGATAACTGTCTGGGCGAAGCCGTTGGGCAAATTTATGTGGAGAAATATTTCCCGCTATCCTCGAAGAAAAAAATGCTGATACTTGTTGAAAATCTTCAAACTGCACTCGGCGAACGTATATTGAATTTAGAATGGATGGATGAGTCAACAAAAGCAAAAGCGCTTGAAAAACTTGCAACATTTCGCATAAAAATAGGCTATCCGGATAAATGGCGTGACTATTCGGCCTTGACCGTCAATCAAGAAAAACCATACTTTGAAAACCTGCTCGCTGCGGCAAATTTTGACTATGACTACATGGTAAACAAATTTGGAAAACCGGTCGACAAAGATGAATGGCTGATGAATCCGCAAACTGTAAATGCTTACTATAATCCGGCAACCAACGAAATCTGCTTTCCTGCCGCTATTCTTCAACCGCCTTTCTTCGACCCCGAAGCCGATGACGCAGTTAACTACGGAGCAATCGGCGTTGTTATCGGGCACGAAATGACTCACGGTTTCGACGATCAGGGACGCAAATTTGACAAGGACGGCAACCTAAACGAGTGGTGGACGGAAGAAGATGCCACCCGGTTCAAAGAAAGAGCGCAAGCGCTTGTAGATTTCTTCGACAATATAACGGTTATAGATACCGTACACGCCAACGGCATGTATACACTCGGAGAAAATATAGCCGACCAGGGAGGGTTGCAAGTCTCATGGAAAGCTTATCAAAATACGCTAATAAACAAGCCGATTCCAGCACCGATTGACAATTTTACCGATTCGCAACGCTTCTTCCTTGCTTATGCAGCAGTCTGGGCAGGCAATATCCGTGACGCCGAAATCCTGCGCCGTACAAAAGTAGACCCCCATTCACTTGGACGCTGGCGCGTAAACGGAGCTTTGCCCCATATCGATGCATGGTACAATGCATTTAGCATCGGGCGGGAACATAAAATGTTTATTGCAAAAGAAAAACGAATTGAAATCTGGTAAGACACGGCCTCTCGTAAGGTAGTTTTCCTTGCTTGTCTGTCAGGTTCTACTTATCAAAATCTATAAAAACTCCTTTTACGCACGTAGACAAAAAACCAAAGGTCCGTATGCGTGAGCTTGGAGGTAGCAAATATCCATAAGTAACAATATGCTCAGGAAGAGAAACCTACGAGTTGGACGTTGAGATGATTTTAATGTTAACTCATTTTCGGCGTTGTAGTCGGATTCTTAACTTGTGAATAAGTGTACCGGAATAGTAGTACCTACCGTTAAATGGCGGTTTCAGGAAAAAAGCATTAATTTTGCCCCCGAATACATAGATCATAAAAAATATGCAGAAGAATCTCGTAATTGTCGAATCCCCAGCAAAAGCGCAAACTATCGAAAAATTTCTCGGCTCCGATTATAATGTTATGTCGAGCTACGGCCATATTCGTAACTTGAGTGAAAAGGGCCTTGGTGTTGATGTTGAACATGATTTCAAACCCACCTATGTAATTCCACAGGATAAAGAAACCGTAGTCAGGACACTAAAAAAAGCCGCAAAAGCAGCTGAAATGGTATGGCTTGCCTCCGATGAAGACCGCGAGGGGGAGGCGATTTCATGGCATCTTTCAGTTGTACTTGATTTGAGCAAAAAAAAATCAAAACGAATAGTGTTCCATGAAATCACAAAAGACGCAATACTGAATGCGATAGAAAATCCTCGCGACATTAATCTTAACCTCGTAGACGCCCAGCAGGCGCGACGCGTGCTTGATCGAATCGTAGGCTTTGAATTATCGCCCGTACTTTGGAAAAAAATTATGCCGTCGCTCTCAGCAGGACGCGTACAGTCGGTTGCCGTCCGACTTGTAGTCGAACGTGAGCGTGAAATCAACCGGTTCAATGCCGAAGCGTTTTTCCGCGTCACGGCGGAGTTTCTGTTGCCAGATGGCAAATCCAACCTAAAGGCCGAACTCAACCGCCGTTTTGCAACAAAACAGGAGGCGTGGGAATTTCTTGAAGACCTTGCTAATGCAACGTTTACAGTTGAAGACGTTACAGTGAAACCAGGCAAGAAATCACCCGCACCACCATTCACAACCACAACTCTGCAACAGGAAGCGTCAAGAAAACTCGGTTTTTCGGTATCCAGAACAATGTCTATCGCACAAAAACTCTACGAGGCGGGACAGATTACATATATGCGTACCGATTCGCTCAACCTCTCTCCTCTTGCTCTCAGCGCTGCGAAAAAAGAAATTATAGAGGAGTTTGGGGAAAGATACCTGAACATCCACCAGTATCAAACTAAAACCAAAGGCGCTCAGGAGGCGCATGAGGCTATACGTCCTACGTATATTGCAAACCGCAGAATCAAAGGTCCTACACAGGAACAGCGACTTTATCAACTGATCAGGAAGCGCACTATCGCATCGCAAATGGCAAATGCAGAGATGGAACGTACAACTGTAACAATTGGCATCAGCGGTAGAACCGAAAAATTTGTCGCCAACGGAGAAGTGATCCGTTTCGACGGTTTCCTGCGGGTTTATCGTGAAGATAGCGACGACGAACCTCAGGACGAAGCTACGGATGCAATACTCCCAGCGGTCAATGTACAGGAAAGACTTGGTCTTTCAATAGCAACGGCAGCAGAGCGTCTCACTCAACGTCCGTTCCGGTATACGGAAGCAAGCCTTGTCCGAAAGTTGGAAGAACTCGGCATAGGTCGTCCATCAACTTATGCACCTACGATTTCAACCATTCAACAGCGTGGTTACGTAGTTAAAGGCAACAAAGAGGGTGGACATCGGCAATTTGTTGTCCTTACCCTTGAAAACGGAACGGTTAGCGGCAAAACCAAAGATGAACTTGTTGATGCAGATAGAGGTAAAATGATGCCTACCGATTCGGGCATTGTAGTAACCGATTTCCTTATAGCCAATTTTCCCGAAGTGCTTGATTATAATTTTACCGCTAATTTGGAAAAAAAATTCGATCTTATCGCCGATGGCGAAATGGTGTGGACAGATATCCTTAAGCAGTTTTATGAGGTTTTTCATCCTGTGGTAATAGCGGTTTCAAATTTCCAATCGGAAATGAGGGTTGGCGAACGTTTAATCGGCTCCGATCCGGAATCAGGAAAACCTATTACGGTAAAGATAGGTCGTTTTGGACCATACGTGCAAATCGGATCTTCGGAAGACGCAGACAAACCTAAAT
>JAIRMF010000014.1 GCA_031258895.1 Dysgonamonadaceae bacterium
GTGTGTTAATAAATTATCCCATACCGCCAAATATTTAAGCATATTCAGAGATAAATTTATGTCGGTATGGGTTACTGTTGTCGTCATAAGAGGTGTAAAGGTAAGAATTGTTTACCAGATAATCCTTAACGTAAAATCATAATCAAACTCCGGCTCAAGTATGTGATCGCTCGTCTTGAAAATAAAAGTCGCCTCGCCCGTACGAAACTCGCAAGTAACCTGCTCAGAATACAAATAACCGTTCTCCCCAATCCGAAAATCCTCAAAAGGTAACGGAGTGAATTGCCCCTCAAGACGCATATAGGCCGCTACAAGACCCTGGTTGATAATATTCGCCGTCAATTCCGGCTCATCAAAAGCGTAATACAGGTACGGCCCCGCAACGTCGCTGCCCCTATGCCAATCCGTGCTCTTGACAGTGTAATGGATGGTCTTCGTCCTAACGTTATACTCCTCCGTAACATACTTATCGCCACAACCGGTAACGGTCAAGGCCAACACAAAAATTGCAACTGATAAAAATCTTTTCATATTGGTTGATTTAACTGTTTCTTACTGCTGTTAAATGTTTCATCATTGCGGCTCAATTGCCCGTGCATCGCCGCCGCCGCCGACCGCCCGTCTCCCATCGCGAGAATGACCGTCGCACCGCCACGAACAATGTCGCCGCCGGCAAATATACCGTGCAAACTCGTCTGATGGGTTGTCGGATCGACAACTACCGTACCTCGGCTACCAACCGACAGCCCCTTAAGAGTGTTCACAATAAGCGGGTTCGGTGAAACGCCTATCGCCACTATCGCCATATCGACCTCGACAGTTACCGTCTCGCCGGCTATCTCCACCGGACGCCTACGACCGGATTCATCGGGCTCCCCAAGTTGCATCCTTTGCAGAGTAACGCTTTTTACTTTCCCCCTCTCATCGCCGGTATAACATATCGGATTGTAAAGGTTCATAAACGTTATGCCTTCCTCTTTGGCGTGACGAATCTCCTCAACCCGGGCCGGCATTTCCCCTTCGGAACGACGATAGATGAGAATAGCTTTTTCGGCGCCAAGCCGGCGGGCGGTACGTACCGCATCCATCGCCGTATTGCCGCCCCCGATAACCGCCGTACTCTTGGATTTGAACACCGGAGTGTCGGATTCCTCCGACCGGCTGGCAGCCATCAGATTGATGCGGGTCAGGTATTCGTTTGCCGACAATATGCCCGAAAGATTCTCACCGGGTATGTTCATGAAATTCGGAAGCCCCGCCCCTGTCGCGATAAATATGCCCCTAAAGTCCTGTTTGTATAGTTCCTCACAGGAAATGGTTTTCCCGACAATACAATTGGTGACGAATTTTACGCCCGACTTACGCAAAGCTTCTATTTCCCTGTCAACAATCGTGTTGGGTAACCGAAATTCCGGAATACCGTACTTCAAAACTCCGCCTATTTCGTGCAGCGCCTCAAAGACCGTTACATCGTAACCCAACCTGCACATGCTGCCGGCAAACGACAAACCGGCAGGGCCAGAACCGGCCACGGCAATCTTTACGGTAGCATGGCGAAGTCCATCGTCTGTGTCGGGTACGGCATGGTCTGCCGCAAATCGTTCGAGATAGCCTATCGCAACCGGCTCGTTCTTCATCTTATGGTGCAGGCATTTGCTTTCACACTGCTTCTCCTGGGGGCAAACCCTCCCGCAGACCGCCGGCAATGCGGAATTCTCTTTCAGCACCAGCATAGCTTCCGAAACTCTTCCCCGTTCAATGTTCTTGATAAAACATGGGATATCAATACCGACCGGACAGCCGGTAATACACTGAGGATCCAAACAGTCCAGACAGCGCCGGGCCTCGACGATGGCCTGTTCGGCAGTCAGCCCACGGTTTACTTCGCCGTAACTGTGACTCCGGTATTCGGCGTCAAGTTCCGGCATTTTGGCGCGCGGAATAGCTGCACGATCTTTTGCCTTCATGCTTTGACGCAGTTCTTTGCGCCATAGTTCGTTCCGCCTGTCTGTGCCCGTGTTCATCTGATTGTGTTCTTTCCTGAAGGGTGCAAAGTTACATATTTTTTCCGTATTGATTAGTCGCAGCCGTTAATGCTCTCCCAAATGTGGCCGGGCTTGCATGGGTAAGGATAAAGTTCGATTTGCCGGTTTCGTCGTTTCGGCGGTGGATAACATGCCGCAGGCGGCAGAGATATCTTCGCCGCGCGATGTACGGATGGTTGTGATAATGCCGTATGAATTGAGAAAATCACGAAATGCAATAATTCTATCTTCGCGGGTTGAGGGCAAATCAACACATGGAATCGCATGATAGCGAATAAGGTTTACCCGACATTCCAAGCCTCTGAGGAGACGGGCAGTGGCTAAAGCGTGTTCCTTACTGTCGTTGAATTCGCCAAAAACTATGTATTCGAATGATATCCTCTGCTGATGAGAAAAGTCGTATTTTTTCAACAGTTCGATCGTTGTAGCGATGGGGAAGGATTTTTCCGCAGGAATCAGTTGCCGCCTTTCTTCGTGAAAAGGTGAATGAAGGCTGATCGCCAAATGGCAGCGGCTTTTTTCAAGAAACCGTTTAAGCCCCGATACAAGTCCGACGCTGGAGACGGTAACACGTTTAGGACTCCAGCCGAAACCATAGTCCGAAACGATGATCTCTAAGGCCCTAAGAACTTCCTCCGTATTGTCGAAAGGTTCTCCCATTCCCATGAATACTATGTTGGTCAATATATCGCTTTCAGGGACAGACAGAATCTGGTTAATTATTTCGGTTGATGATAACTGTCCGGAAAATCCTTGTTTGCCGGTCATACAGAAAAGACAATTAATCTTGCAACCTGCCTGCGAGGATACACAGAGCGTAGCGCGTCTTTTTTCGGGTATGTATACGGTTTCGATGGTTTTGTTACTTGCTGTCCTGAAAAGGTATTTCTTTGTGCCGTCCGACGATTGACGGAACTTTACGGGTTTTGTTCGACCGATGACGTACTGTTCTTTTAGCTTTTGTCTGCCAGAGAGTGAGACGTCGGTCATCTCATCGACACTGCCTGCATGTTTCCGGTAAAGCCAAACAGCAAGTTGTTTTGCTGCATATGACGGCAATCCAACTTGCTGCGCTATTGTTTCCAGTTCGAAAAGAGTTTTACCGAGAAGAGCCTCCATTAATAAAACCGAATCATGTTATCGTTGATTTTCGCGTGGTCTTTCAGTAGTGTATTGCTTTGCAGGAGCGACATAAGACGGTACCGGTTTTGCATTGCGAGCTGTTGTTTTTTTGTACTTTCGTCATAAGCCTGCGTACCCGGTATTTTGTTTGTTACTTGCAGTACATAAACGCCGCTTTGTCCTGCGAAAGGTTTTGTAGGTTTATTGAGCTCCGCAACCGATGCTTTTGCATTCAAGACAGGTTCCGGGCCGACGCCGGTGATACGTGGAGTGGCGAAGGTAAGGGATTTCACTTCTTTTATTTCGGTATTTGCGGCTTGAGCATAGGACTCGAGTGAGGTCGGATTTTGTGATTCCAGACGTTCTATCAGTATCTTGCCTTTTTTACGGTTAATGATTTCGCGCTTCAAGACGTCGTAGATTGCGGTAACGGGTGAATATCCTTCTTTTTGTGTTCCCTCTACCGCCGCTACTACATAGTTGTTACCGCAAGTGTAGATGTCGGAGATGTCGCCTTTTGAATGTTCATAGGCCCATTTGATGATTTGGCGGGATTCTTCCAACCCTGCGACGGATGGCTGATTAGGGGTAAATTTCATGTTTGTGCGGATGCGGTATCCGGCTTTTGCGGCCGATGCTTTGAATGAATCGAGTTTTGTGTTTGCCGTCAGATATTGGTTTAACTCGTTATAATATTTGTTGTGCGTTTCCGGACTTGGTGTAACTGTTGCCGTAATGGTTGCGAGGTTATATTTTTTAACCGGTTTTGTTTTTTCTACGACTTGAACTATATGCTGTCCATAGGAGGATTTCAAAACAAATGTTTTGTTAAGCTCCGCATCGAAAAGTGTGGCTGCGGCTTTTGCGTCAAGTTCTTTTGCTATTGCGATTTCGGTTTGCCATCCTATGCTGCCGTCGCTTTGTCCGTTGGTAGCGCTTTTGGCCATATCGGCGAATGGTGTACCGGATTTTACCACATTGATCAGGCTGTCGGTCAGTTTTTCCACCTGATTGGCGTCTCCACCGGGAAGGTTGAGTATATTTACTTTTATTGAATCGGGAGCATTTTTTGTATTGAGCAGTTTGTAGACGGAGTAGGTATTCCGGTTAAGTTTAGGGCCTTCTATGTCGTTAATTTTCGCAGTCTGAACGAAGACTCGTTGGTTTTCGTCGAGACCGGCAAACGAAATGTAAGCATCAATATACGGTTCGTCGGAATATTCGCTTACCACTTCTGCGATGTTTTGTGTTGCGAGTTCGTCTTTACCTTTGAGCAGACGTTCTTCCGCTTTTTGGAAGTCTGACTGGCTAGGGTTGACGGGGACGACGATGTAATCCACTATTTGCGCTTGTTCCTGTTTGAATGCTTCGCGGCGTTCGCGGTACAGTTGTTCGATTTCGGCGTCTGTCACCTTGACTGTGGAATCGGGGATTGAGGAGAACGGTTGGAAGATGTAATTGAAGTCGATACTTATGTTATTTTCGTCGTAAGCTGCTTTTGCGTCGAGTGAGTTTGGAGAGATTGCGGAAGTGATCAGGGTGGAGAATTTCGACAGTTTTTTTTGCAGGATCACGTTTTCTTTAAGGTCTTCCCACCATTTTTTATATTTGACGAACCCTTCGCGTTGTTCTGCCGGCAAGTCATTGACGTCGGTTGATTCGAGTTGTCGGACGGTATTGAGGTATTGAGCTTTATCGAAGCGATTTGTTTGCGGGTTTGTGAAGTTTTGTTGGATTAGCGGGGAGATATTGTCGCCGACGAACAGGTCATGAATTTCATTTTCTTCGACGTCGAGACCGATTTCGTTTGCTGTTTTGTCGAGCAGGATTTTCGCGATTAGCTGTTCGAGGACTGATTCTCGGATTTGGGCGGTTTGTTCTTCGGTCAGTGAGCCGTTGGCACGATATCTGTTAGTAATTTCTTCCACGCGTTTTTGGAAGTCGTAGATATCGACTGATTCTCCGTCCACCGTTACGACTTTATTTTTACGTTGGTTATTCCATGTAGAACCGTTTTTCAGGCCGTCGCCTATAACGAAAGCGAACAGGGCGATACCGACTGCTCCGATGAGTAATCCGGCTTTGTTTCTGATTTTTTCTAATGCTGCCATTGATATTTGGTTATGTTTGTTTGTTATTTTGATTTCGGGTGCGAAGGTACGATTTTTTTATGGAACGGGCGTAATTTTTTCGAAAAAAAGTATAAAATCGGGTATCGGCGACAGGTTGGAGGTTTTTTTTCGTTTTGCGGCCGAGGAAACAATCTTTACTATTTACCTCTGTGGCCATCATCTTATGGGTGGCCGTACATCAACAAGATCTTCACACATTCAGATCCAGATTTGAGTCGTTGAGATCCAGATTTGAGTCGTTGAGATCCAGATTTGAGTCGTTGTGATCCAGATTTGAATCATTTAGATCTAGATTTGA
>JAIRMF010000022.1 GCA_031258895.1 Dysgonamonadaceae bacterium
GGCGTGTGTCGTAATAGGAGGAATTATTGTCGCGCGCTAAAAGCAACTCCCCGAATCCTTCAAATGCAGGGTGGTTTACAATATCGCGGACGTAATCGCTCGTTTTCAAATGCGTTCCCCTGTTGCCGTTTCCATCGTTACCGTTACCATTTTCTCCGTTTCCGCCATTTTCGTTTGTATTGCCGTTTTCTTCAACAACGGTCGTGTTCGGCTTGTCTCCGTCGCAAGCCGAAACCAGACTGCTACATATCAATAATGCTATCATACAGATTGTCTTCATAGTCAATTCCCCATTAAACGTGTAAATGCGAGTGCGGCGAGTTTCCATTTGCCGCCTTTCCTGACATAAGTTTCTGTTACCATGAAGGGATTGACCACTTCATTGCCGCCGACAACAGCCGTAAGACGAATTCTGTTCAGCACAACGGCTGTATTGTCAATAATTCGAGCCGATATTTCAAAAACCTCTGCATGTTTGTAATGAATGAAACCCTGTTCAATCGTCGTCATTTCCTGCGCCTTGTCGCCTGCGCCGCCCATGTGAATGAATACGGACTGCCCGTCGAACAGACTGTCCAGCTTCGCCATATCCTTATCAGCCATCCATAGCCATTTTTGCTTGCACAAAGCAATAAGTTCCTGCTTTGTCTGCTCGTCGTCGGATTTTTCCTCTTGCGCACACACTTCCTGCGGTACGCTTACAGTGAATAATCCCAATCCGAGAATTATCACTGTCAATTTTAATATTTTTCTTTTCATTTCTTATTTAATTTCATGTTATTACTCATGACAGTCATATTACTGTCTTTTTTTAAACTCTTCCCAACATCGCCGATATAATCAAAGAACGCTTGTTTTTCTTCAATCCTGTTCAAAAATAACCTTATTCGATAGCAGTAGGCGTAAAGGTGTGGTCATAGGTGTAATCCTGGAAGTTTCCGAAAGTATAGTTACCATAGGACAGATTGAACGATCTTCCCGCATCGCCAAGGTCAATGGCACGTATGGCTGACATTTCCTCATCGGACAATTCAAAGTCGAAGATACTGATGTTTTCGAGAATGTGGGCAGGGTTGGTCGATCCGGGAACAGGACAAAGACCTTCCTGCATGTGCCAGCGGAGAATGATCTGATAGACCGATTTTCCGTGTGCAGTAGCTATCTGTAGGAGTGTAGTATTATTGACATCATTTCTGTTGTGATTCAGTGGATACCAACATTCCACCTGGATATCGTAATTATCTGCATAGAGTTGTCTGGCGTCCTTTCTTTGGGCAAGCGGATGACATTCTATTTGCGCCATTTGCGGCTTGATTTCTGCATTTTGCATGATATAGTTGAACGCTTCCATGCGGTTGTCGAAATTGCTGATACCAAGCGCACGTATTCTGCCGGCCTTATACTCCGTTTCCATCACTCGCCAACATGCAAGGATGTCAGCAAGCGTGCCAGCCGGGTGGTGAATATATACGAGGTCGATGTAATCAACTTGCAACCGTTGGAGCATTCCCTCAAACGCATTCTGCGCATCCGCAAGGTCTCCCGATATTTTGCTTGTCAACCATATTTCCTCTCGTGGAATGCCGCTTTCCCTTATCCCCCAGCCGGCACCACGTTCATTATAGTAAAACATTGCATCGTCAAGATGACGATAACCCGATTGGAGTGCTGAGATGACCATGCCACGAACTGTCTCGTTAAGCTGCTGCCGTTGGTTTGCGCCTTCCATGCTCTGCACTTGGGTGCCCAGTCCGAAACGCGGCATCATGACCCCATTGTTTAGCCTTACAAGCGGAACTCCGGAAACCGATGTTATATTAGATACTGCCTGTGGTCCTCCATCGGGAGTGTTTCCACCCGGTGCAGGTTGGGTCACTTGATGGTCGAAATTGCCGTTGTTACCATTTTCATTTGGCGTGTAAGGTCCGGCGGTTACTCCTGCACTTGCATTGCCGCTAACATCAACTGTTTTTAACGTAAAACTGTACGCTGTTCCGTTTGCAAGTCCCGTAACGATTGCCCTTTGCGCTCCTTTGCCGACTTCTACCGTTGCATTGCCCGGAATACAGGTGATTTGGACTCTGCTAAGGTCGTTATCGGCAGGGTCTGTCCATGTTAAGGTAATTCGGCCGTTTCCGGCTATACCGTTCACACCGGTAACTTCGGCGGGTGGCGTATGGTCGTCGGGATTGACTTCCAAAGGAGTGTATGCCGCCGAATTGACGCCGCTGCTTTTGTTCCCGCTTTTATCTACCGTTTTCAGATTGAAAGTGTAGGCAACACCGTTTGTAAGACTGCCGACAACGGCGGTTTGCACTCCCTTTTCTACCAGAATGGCGCTGTTTCCGGGCGAACGAATTATTTCCACTTTATCAAAATCTTCATCAGAGGGGTCAATCCAGCTTAGCGTGATTTGACCGTTCCCCGCAATACCGTTCAGATTAACGACTTCGGCAGGCGGGGTATTGTCTTCCTCAACGCTATTTGGATTGTCGTCCCTGCTACAGGTGGAAAAAAACAGTAACGTTAATATGACAGGCAATACTGTTATTACGAAAACTGTTTTTTGAACGGTTTCTCTTTTCAATAAACATTTTATACTCTGTTTGTTGATTAATATTTTTCTATTCATTTCTTTATAATTTTTTGTTTTCATTATCAACACAATTTATCATACTTTTAATTATTCATCATCATTCCAAAACCAGCGCAGCCCGTTGTAGGTATATTCCGTTGATGCACGGCCATCGTGGGCATATCCATCTTTCACGCGGTAAGCGAAATTTCCGTCCCGCTCGCTGTTAGCTTCGGTGAAGTACGGAGAATTTCTCATTCTGTGTACTCGGTTATTGTCATACGAATAGGCAAAATCTGCCGTTCCTGTGATGACCCAGACGAAAAAGTCGTCTTTGTCATGATTTACGGCTGCCGCAAAAATGTTGTCATCGTCCAGCGAGGTTCCGCAACTCATGGGCAGAAAATACCTGAAATAATCCAGGCAATACTGAAATGTGCGCCAAGTTGCAACCGAACCCATAGAAAATCCGCCAAACCTTCGATGGTCGCGCGACGCCTTCAGGTTTTCGGGAGACGAACTTTGCGCAAAGGTTGAATATGTTCTTTCTATTGCCGGAATGAGGTCGTTTAGGAGTTCATTGTGATAATTCCTGTTTAATTCGAGCGCAAGGCCGAAATTTCCACTGTCTTCGGAACTTGTATTGTTGTACGTCGGACAAATAATGATAAG
>JAIRMF010000122.1 GCA_031258895.1 Dysgonamonadaceae bacterium
TGCGCTTCTCAATAATATTAATGCGCTCCTCAATAATATTGATGCGCTCCTCATTAATATTAATGCGCTCCTCATTAATATTGATGCACTCCTCATTAATATTAATGCGCCACACATTAATGTTAATGCGTTCCTCAGCACATGTTTTGTGCTCCACATTATTACTACTGCACCCCTTATTTGTATATGTTTGCTCCATAACAGCCGCAAAGGTAAGTATATTTTTTAAAACAACAAAAAAAACAACGAAAATTATCCAAACCTGCAAAAAAATTTTGTGCACAATTCTAATTCAAAAATTTCGCCATCTCACACCGAACCTTCCATGCCTCCTCGCCCGCAACTTCCGCAAAACGTTCGGTACGATCGGCATAAATGATACCGCGAGAAGAATTTACAAGTAACCCACACTTAGAATTCATCCCGTACTCCACAACCTCCCCAAGACTGCCGCTCTGCGCGCCAAGGCCCGGCACAAGCAAAAAATGATCCGGCACAATTCGCCTCACAGAAGCAAATAACTTCCCGTGAGTGGCCCCAACAACATACATCATATTGTCCTCATTACCCCACCGTCGCGAAATGCGCAGCACCCTCTCAAACAACCGTTCGCCGTCCAAAGAAACCATCATCTGGAAATCCCTCGACCCGCCGTTCGAAGTCAAAGCAAGAACAATCGCCCACTTGCCGGCGCGAAAAAAAGGCGTCACACTGTCCTCTCCCATATACGGCGACGCCGTCACAGCATCAAAATCACCGCAGTCAAACACCGAACGGGCATACATCTCAGAACTGTTCCCAATATCTCCACGCTTCGCGTCGGAAATAATAAACATGTCCGGATAAGTCTGACGGATATACGAAACAGTTTCCGAAAGTTGCCTCAAACCCTCTATCCCAGCACCCTCATAAAACGCCATGTTCGGTTTGTAAGCAACACAATACGGCGCCGTAGCATCAACAATAGCACGGTTAAAAGCAAAAATCGGCCTCTCCTCGCCCCTCAAATGCGCGGGAATTTTAGTAAGATCGGTATCCAACCCTACGCAAAGAAAAGATTTCTTCCTCAGAATGTTCTCATGTAAATGTTTTCTGTCCATATTATAATAGGTGATTTATTCAACCGACTTCAACCGCTCGGCATTCTCGGCAACGGAAAGCCGATCAATAACGTCCTGTATATCACCGGAAACAAAAGACGCAAGATTGTGAGACGTGAAATTAATACGGTGGTCGGTGACACGTCCCTGAGGGTAGTTGTACGTGCGAATCTTAGCCGACCGGTCGCCTGTCGAGACCAACGTCCGGCGACGAGAAGCTATCTCCTCGTTATGCTTGTCCAACTTTATAGCGTACAGCCTACTACGCAACATCTGCAACGCAAGCTCCCGATTCTCCATCTGTGAACGCGTAACCTGACACTGAACCATTATCCCCGTCGGACGGTGCTTCAGCTGAACCTTGGTTTCCACCTTGTTCACGTTCTGTCCGCCTGCGCCGCTCGACCGCGCCGTCTGGTACTCAAGGTCGGCAGGATTAATCTCCACGTCCACCTCTTCAGCCTCCGGCAAGACAACAACAGTCGCCGCAGAAGTGTGAACCCTCCCCTGCGTCTCGGTCGCCGGAACACGCTGAACACGGTGCACACCCGATTCATACTTCATAGTCCCATACACATTCTCGCCGGAAACGGAAAAAATGATCTCCTTAAAACCACCCATAGTCCCTTCCGTAAAACTCGTGATCTTAATACGCCATGCCTTCGACTCACAATACCGACGGTACATATTAAAAAGATCCCCCGCAAATATAGCCGCCTCGTCGCCACCCGTACCACCCCGTATCTCAACTATCGCATCCTTGCCGTCTTCCGGATCGGACGGAGTCAGCAAAAGCTTAATCCCATCCTCCAAGTCCGGTACAAGCCGTGTATATCTGTCAAGTTCCGCACGGGCTATCTCCCGCAATTCTTCGTCCGATTCCGTCTCAAGTATCGTCTTCGCCTCCTCCGTTCCGGCAAGAACATTCCTGTATTCCTTCACGGCCGATGTAATTTTCATTAGTTCATGATACTCCCTGTTAAGTTTAACAAACCGTTTCACGTCGGAAATAACAGCCGGATCCATGATAAGAGTCGAAAGCTCCTCAGACCTGACAACCAAAGAATCCAACTTCTCAAGCATTGAATTTTGAACCATAATCGCTGTTTCTATAAGCGTGCAAAGGTACAAAAAAAGGTAACAAGTCGGCAGAAAAACAAAACGCACATCTCATAAATAGCGACGTCCTTACCACCACCACCGTTGATCAGGGAATATTGGCGTCGAATTATTGTTTTTTCAAGGGAAAAGCCTAACTTTGCGGATTATGGGAGATATTATTAATTTGCTGTCCGACACTATCGCCAACCAAATTGCAGCAGGCGAGGTAATCCAGCGGCCGGCTTCCGTGGTCAAAGAACTGATAGAAAACTCGCTCGATGCAGGCGCACACAATATCCAACTTATAGTAAAAGACGCCGGACGTACCCTCATTCAGGTTATAGACGACGGCAAAGGTATTTCCAAAGCAGACGCAAAAATGGCCTTCGAACGTCATGCTACATCGAAAATACGTACCGCCGACGACCTCTTCTCAATCACAACAATGGGATTCAGAGGTGAAGCGCTCGCCTCAATCGCCGCCGTCGCACAGGTCGAACTCAAAACCGCAAGACAAGGAGACCAAACCGGTACTCTGTTACGTATATCAGGTTCCGAAATCGAAACCCAGGAATCAATAGCCTGTATGCCGGGCAGCGTCTTTTCTGTCAAAAACCTGTTCTTCAACGTCCCTGCCAGACGTAAATTCCTCAAAGCAAACGAAACGGAATTTCGCAACATCATTACCGAATTTGAACGAATAGTACTTGTTAATCCTCATATCGCGTTCACCTTCAGTCACAATGATGCGGTAATCATGAATCTGCCCGTCTCCAATATCAAACAGCGAATAATCAATGTCTTCGGAAAACGGCTGAATACTCAACTTATTTCGGTAAGTGCAGAAACTTCATTCGTTACGGTAACAGGATTTATCGGAACTCCCGACTCAAGCCGTAAACGCAGTAGTATGCAGTTCTTTTTTGCTAACAACCGATACATGCGTCACTCATATTTTCACAGAGCAGTGACGCATGCCTTCGAACCGTTCATCAATGCAAGCGACGCCCCGAATTATTTTATCTACATCACAATAGACCCGGCTTCAATCGACGTCAATATTCACCCTACAAAAACGGAAATTAAGTTCGAAAACGAAAGAGCAATATGGTTAGTCATTTCAGGAGCTGTCAAAGAAGCAATTGAAAAATCGTCCGCCGGACACGGATTAAATTTTAGCAATAAAGAAACTATCGAAATGCCGGTCTATGACCATAACCGTGAAAAAAAATCCAATATCGAAATTAAAATCAATCAAGGATACGACCCTTTCCGCAACCAAAAAACATATAATTATCATTCAAATGTTTCAAATTGGGAACAGCTACACAGCGATACAACAACGATAGAACCAATCGAAATACACGAAATAGAATCGGCAAAACACAGGCAATCTCCATCCGAAATCCTGTTTGAAGAACGGAAAAACATACTGATATATCGTGGGAAATACCTCGTAACGCCTATCAAATCAGGGCTATGTTTTATAAACCTTAGGAGGGCGCGTGTTCGTGTCTCGTTTGACGACTACATGCAGCGTATCTCCAAAAAACAGGGCATTTCACAAGGTGCGCTTTTCCCCGAAATTATCACATTAACACCAAAAGAGGTCGCCATACTGCCGTTTTTGCTCGACGAACTCGCATATATTGGTTTTGATATCTGTGACCTTGGTAACGATTCATATTCCATCAACGGAATACCTGCCGGACTGGAAGGTATTGACCCCGTAGAAACATTACGGGATATACTTGATAAAGTCCTCGAAACAGGTTGTGAAGTGAAAGAAGAAATCACGGAGGTGCTGGCTCTCGCACTTGCTAGAAAGACTGCCGTTCAACAAAGTAGAAATCTTAAAGAAGAAGAAGCTGCCTCACTTATAGCACGTCTTTTCTCATCATCTTCACCAAATTATACGCCAAACGGTAAAAGCATTATTTTTATTCTGACAGACGAAGAGTTAGAAAGACGATTTTAATATTATGCTATATACCAACAGATTGGGGTTATTGATATTTTTTTGCCGGTTAGAAAAACACAAAAAAGCAGTGAAAAATTTGGTAGTTTCGAGAAAATAATGTAATTTTGCATTCAAATTAAAAATGTAAACATTATAAATTTAATATGAATACGGAAGCAAAATCAAGATTGTTGAAGTTTGGAGTCAAACCGTCGCTGCACAGGTTAGCTATTATGGAATACCTGATGTCAAACCTAATACATCCGACGGCTGATCATATATACAACAGCCTGTTTCCGTTTATTCCGACTCTTTCTAAGACAACGGTTTATAATATTCTGAAACTATTTGAAGAAAAGAAAGTTATTGCAGCTATTGTTATTGACGGAAAAAATACCAGATATGATGCTGATATCTCACAACATGCTCATTTTCAATGTCGTAAATGTGGAGTAGTACACGATTTACGTCTTAATGATATGGCGCCTGTTACTATGGATAATCCCGATAATCTAATACTTGACGATTGTCACATTTATTTTCGTGGTTATTGTCCCGACTGTGTGAAATCAGTTTCTCGGTGAATTTGTTTTATATCTATTATTAATTTTAAAAATCATCATTATGAAGAAAAAGTGGATTTGTACTGTTTGTGGGTACGTGCATGAAGGAGATGAGGCGCCTGAAAAATGTCCTCAATGTAGACAACCAAAGGAAAAATTCAGGGAAGTTGTTGAGTCCGGCAGTCTGCAATTTGCGGACGAACACGTTATCGGTGTAGCGAAAGGAGTAGACAAGGAGATTTGGGATGGTTTACAGGCGCATTTTCTTGGTGAAGCGACTGAGGTAGGGATGTATATTGCGATGAGCCGCCAAGCTGACCGCGAAGGTTATCCTGAAATTGCAGATGCATTCAAGCGCTACGCATTCGAAGAAGCTGATCACTGTGCACGTTTTGCCGAATTGCTTGGAGAAGTAGTCTGGGACACTAAGACCAATCTTGAAAAGCGTATGCTCGCCGAACAGGGTGCTTGTGCTGACAAAAAGCGCATTGCTACGCTGGCAAAGCAACAAGACCTTGATGCAATTCATGATACCGTGCACGAAATGTGCAAGGATGAAGCGCGTCACGGTAAGGGCTTTGAAGGATTGTACAACAGGTATTTTAAGGTTTAAGACCCTGTTCTTTCCCATGTGTTGAGGCGGAGGGTGTGCCAAAAATTATTTCCGGCACATCCTCCGTTTTTCATGTTTTCTTTAGATTATCTACCACTTCAGCTGCCGTCTTTGTCAGCAATTTTTCCAATTCGTCTGTCATAATGCCCTTTTTGAGGACGTTCAGGACATTGGCCCTGTATTTAAGTTCGAGGACTGAAATGTATTCTTTTACAAATTCCGCAACTTTTTCGACAGGCAAGTCATATAGTAAACCCTTTATCCCTGCATATATTACCGCGACCTGCTGTTCGACAGGCAAAGGTGCATATTGCGGCTGTATTAGCAGAGCAGCATTTTTCTTTCCCTTGTCGAGTGTACGGCGGGTAATGTTGTCCATATCACCGCCGAATTTAGTGAACGCTTCAAGTTCACGGTATTGTGCCTGGTCGGTTTTGAGAGTACCGGCAATCTTTTTCATTACCTTGATTTGCGCATTGCCACCCACCCGAGAAACCGAGATGCCGACGTTGATAGCAGGACGTATGCCGGCATTAAAAAGACTTGTTTCCAGGAATATCTGTCCATCTGTAATCGAGATCACATTAGTTGGGATATATGCAGAAACATCCCCGGCCTGAGTTTCGATAATAGGCAGGGCGGTAAGCGAACCTCCTCCCCTGACTTTGTCTTTCAGCACATCAGGGAGGTCATTCATTTGCGCCGCTATCTCGTTGTTGTTGATAATTTTTGCAGCACGTTCCAAAAGCCGCGAATGAAGATAAAAGATATCTCCCGGGTATGCTTCACGGCCTGATGGACGTCGAAGGATAAGCGATACTTCGCGGTATGACACGGCCTGTTTCGAGAGGTCGTCGTATATTACCAGCGCATGTCGGCCCGTATCGCGGAAATATTCACCAACTGCCGCACCTGCAAATGGGGCGAAGAAACGCATTGCAGCAGGGTCCGATGCAGGGGCGCTTATGATGGTTGTGTATTCCATTGCCCCCTTTTCACGAAGGGTATTGACGATATTGGCTACCGTTGAACCTTTTTGCCCGATAGCGACATATATGCAGTATACGGGGTTTCCTGCCAGGTAATTGTCGCGCTGATTGATTATGGTATCAATTCCGATGGCTGTTTTGCCGGTCGATCTGTCTCCTATTATAAGTTCTCGTTGTCCACGTCCGATAGGTATCATGGCGTCGATAGCGATAATGCCTGTTTGTAAGGGCTCATTCACAGGTTGCCGAAAGATAACGCCGGGAGCTTTTCGTTCGAGAGGCATTTCGACGAGTTCGCCGTCAATCTTTCCTTTGCCGTCTACGGGCTGTCCGAGGGGGTTAACGACTCTGCCCAAAAGACCTTCTCCTGTCGGGATTGAGGCTATTCGACGGGTTCGCCTCACCGTGTCCCCGTCTCGGACGGTGTCGGTACGACCCATCAGTACGGCGCCCACGTTGTCTTCTTCCAAGTTCATGGCGACAGCTATCTCACCATCTTCGAACTGTAGGAGTTCACCAGCCTCGGCGCCGGTAAGGCCGAAGATGCGGGCTACTCCGTCGCTGACTTGGAGGACGGTTCCGACTTCTTCAAAACGGACTTTGGTATCGACGCCTTCCAGCTGCATTTTAAGCACTTCCGAAACTTCGCTTACTTTTATACCTGACATGACAATATTGATATGAGGTTGATTTTAAATTAATACCATAGCAAAATAGGGCGCAAAAGTAAGAATTTTTTCCTAATCTGCCAAAAGTTTGCCCTTTATGTAAAGTCCAATAAGTTTTGTACAATTGAAAAAGAATCGTACATTCGAGGAAAAAAAGTATGGCAAAGGAAAGAATCTATGTCAATGTGCCGGCAACATCAATAGCCGCGCAGCTACGTAAGAATGAGAAGTTTTCACAAGGAATCAGGTTGTATGCGGTCTATCAGGTAACATTAGGACGTAAACCCGAAGAGTTGAAAATCGTGTACAATACGAGTTCCAAGGAGATTTACAACTGAGTGCACCGTTTCAACGCGCAAGGAGCCGGAGGCTTGAAAAACCTTCCCCGTAGCGGATGTCCGAGCAGGCTGAACGATGAGAGCAAGGCAAAGTTGAGGTAGGTAGTTTTGTCAAACTTGCTGGAGCATGGATTCACAAGCGGCATCTGGACTTGGGCGCTTGTTTCGGAATATATCCGGCATTGCTTTTGGTATTTAATACAAGAAAGCGCAAAGATACAACATACTGCACTCCCCTAGCTTGAGTTTTCAAAAGGGAAAAGGATACTTTCCCGAAGCCGAAAGTTGGGAAGAGGCCATTTCGGCAATAAAAAAACTTCGGAGCGAAATATCAATAGCGTGATACTGTTTGAAGACGAAGCCTCTCTGTCTAATACTGCTACCGTTTCGTATTCGTGGGCAGAGAAAGCCGAGAATCAGCCAGCCTCAGCGCAAGCGCGAACGGAAAACCATTTTTGGCGCAGTCAATTCGCAGGATGGAAAACTGATTGTGGATACGGCGGATAGAGACAACCAAAAACTTTTCCACCTTTTTGCTAAAATGCGCGCGAGCCTGTCCCGGACAAAAGATGTACATGGTGCTTGACAATGTCCGTCTCCATCATGCCAAACGCTTAAAGCACATATTGGAACGCTACAGGGAACGAATGGAAATGGTATTTTTACCACCATATTCACCGACTTAAATCCGCTTGAGCGTGTACGGTGGTTAATGCGGAAGCAAGTTACGCATAACAGGAGGGTAAAATCCATGGATGAACGCTTATCGGATTTTAACCATTGGTTTGGCAATACTCCCTATCATCAGATAATGACTGTCTGTAATCTATCTGAAAATTTTTATTAGATTTTATGTAATATTCAATATTGATAAGTAAATGTTCATAATTATTTTATATAAGATATTTAGTCTTTCTTTGAATTCTGTTACAGTAAATACAATAAGCAATGGGAAATATAAAGAAACTGGAATTGACAGCTCTCCAACGCCGGCAACTCGAGAATGGCTTTCGCGATGGCTCGACCCACTGTTTGCGGAT
>JAIRMF010000137.1 GCA_031258895.1 Dysgonamonadaceae bacterium
GAATATTTCCCGTTCTTCGAAGGTCTCAAATTCGGCGATTTCCGATTCGATCTTTGCGGCAACAACCAACAGATCGGAGTTTTCTTCACGGATTGTTTCCCTCACCTGTTCCACGCAAGCGTTGCCTACGGCGGCGGATGCTTCGTCTACGTTGCAGACGTACAATACAGGTTTCGAGGTGAGGAGGAATAAGTCTCGTACAAAATGTTCTTCGTCTTTTGTATCGAATTGCACTCTTCGTGCAGGTTTGCCCTGTTCAAGCGTTTCTTTTAGTTTTAATAGCGCTTCGAGCGACAGTTTTGCCTGTTTGTCACCGCCGGTTTGCGCCTGTTTCTGAACCTTAGCAATTCGCGATTCAACGGTTTCGAGGTCTTTCAATTGCAGTTCACAGTCGATGATTTCTTTGTCACGCACAGGGTTTACCGAGCCGTCAACATGGGTGATATTTTCGTCGTGGAAACAGCGTAAAACGTGTATTATCGCATCCGTTTCCCGAATGTTGGCGAGGAATTTATTGCCCAGACCTTCGCCTTGGCTTGCTCCTTTCACCAGACCTGCAATATCAACTATCTCTACCGTTGTAGGGACAATTTTTTGCGGATGCACGAGTTCTGCGAGTTTGTTCAGACGTTCGTCCGGAACGGTTATCACTCCGACACTTGGTTCGATTGTACAGAAAGGGAAATTTGCTACTTGCGCTTTCGCGTTTGAGAGACAGTTAAAGAGAGTTGACTTACCTACATTCGGCAGTCCTACTATACCGCACCTTAAAGCCATTTGGATTTTATTCCTTTGATTTGATTAATACGGCACAAAATTACAATATTTTTCCGGTGGAAGTAATAAAAAACCTGTTTTTTATATTGAAAGTATATCCGTATTTGTTGTTCTGGGTTTTTTTTGACTAAATTTGCATCCGAAGACAGTTGAAATTATAAAAACACAACATCATGAAAACCTATCAGCAATTTATCAACGGCAGACTCGTTGATTCTCATTCCAAAGAATGGATTGAAGTTGAAAATCCGTTCACAGGTGAAATTATAGCGCTTGCCCCGAAGGGCGACGCTGATGACGCTAACGAGGCTCTGGAAGCGGCAAGCAAGTCACAAACCTCTTGGGCTGCTCGCGCATCGTCGGAGCGTGCAAACTACCTTCGCCGGATGGCCGAGCTTATTCGCGCCAATCGCACGGAGCTTGCCGAAATCCTGGCGCAGGAACAGGCAAAGGTTATCGGTCTGGCGCAGGTGGAGATTGACTTCACTGCGGACTATTTCGACTATTATGCCGGCTGGGCGCGTATTTACGAAGGCGAAATTATCAATTCCGACCGTACGGACGAAAACATGCTGCTTTTCCGCAAGCCGATCGGTGTTGTGGTTGGCATTTGTCCGTGGAACTTCCCGTTTTTTGTTATGGCTCGCAAGGTTGCTCCGGCGCTTCTGACGGGTTGTTCTATTGTTCTCAAGCCCAGCAGCAATACGCCTGTCACTACATTCAGATTTGCGGAGCTTGTAGCCTCGCTCGGCCTTCCGAAGGGCGTACTTAATTTTGTTTCCGGCAGCGGAAAGATACTCGGGAATACGCTTGTACGCAGTAACCTTACCGATATGGTTACTCTTACCGGCAGTGTGGAGGCAGGGCAAGAAATTATCGCCGCATCGGCTGAGAATATCACTAAGGTTTCGCTTGAGCTTGGCGGAAAGGCTCCTGCAATAGTTTTTGCCGACGCCGATATTGATATTGCGGTGAAGGGAATTCTTGATTCGCGCGTAATTTTCAGCGGACAGGTGTGTAACTGTGCGGAGAGGGCTTATGTTCACAGGAGTGTTTTCGACAGATTCATTGACAAGTTTGTTGCGGCGATGCGGGCTGTCAAGTACGGTGATCCGTTCGACAAGACGGCTGTTTACAGTTCGCAGATCGACAAGTCTCAACAGACCAAGATTGACGAGATGGTTATCCGTGCAGTAGATGCGGGCGCACAGGTATTGACCGGCGGCAGGAAGGCCGACACGGGAAGCGGTTATTTCTACGAACCGACGGTGTTGGTTGGCGCTCGTCAGGATTCGGAGATTGTTCAGAAGGAGGTATTCGGCCCTGTTATTCCCGTTTTGCCTTTTGATGATTACGATGAGGTTATCGGGCTTGCCAACGACTGTGAATACGGTTTGACGTCTTCTATTTTCACAACCAACATCAACACCGTGATGTGGGCTATCAAGGATTTGAAGTTCGGCGAAACATACGTAAACAGGGAGAATTTCGAGGGTATGCAGGGCTTCCATGCGGGCTGGCGCAAGTCGGGCATTGGAGGTGCGGACGGCAAGCACGGGCTGATGGAATATTTGCAGACGCAGGTAGCGTATATTCGGTTTTGAACGACGGGGGGATTTTAACTTTGCGAAGGTCTGTTGAGGTTTGAGACAGGCCTTTTCGATATAATTGATTGAATTGAAGGGAATGAAGATTACAACATCAAGCAAGACGGTGCTTGCCGACGTGCATACGCCTGTGAGCATTTATTTGAAGGTTAAGGATGTATTTTCCGAGTCTGCTCTTTTGGAGAGTTCGGATTATCATGGGAACGAGAATTCTTTTTCTTTTATCGGACTCAACCCGCTTGCCCGTTTTGAGGTGCATAACGGCGTTGTCCGCACGTGCATTATGAGGGAAGACGGGGAGGGCGAAACGATTGAGACTCCTGTTTGCGCCTCGGCGACGGTGATGGACCAGATGAACGGTTTTATCAAGTCGTTTGAGATTGTTAAGGATTCCAACGCGACTGATATTAACGGTCTTTTGGGTTATACGTCGTACGATGCTGTGCGTTATTTTGAGGATGTGGATATCGGCAAGTCTCCTTCTGTTGTGGGTGATTTACCGGAGATGATTTATATTTTCTATCGGTATATTATAGTTGTGAACAATTTCAGGAACGAGATGACTGTTGTCGAGAATTTGCCGTTGGGGGAGGAGAGTCGTATAGATGAGGTTTTGACGATGCTCAACAACCGGAATTACGCTTCTTACAATTTTCATGTCAGGGGGGAGGAGACTTCTACCATTACCGACGAACAATACAGGGCGATGGTGGACAGGGGTATCGGTCATTGTAAGCGTGGCGATGTTTTTCAGATAGTGTTGTCGCGTTGTTTTTCTCATCCGTTTTCGGGGGATGATTTCAAGGTTTACCGTGCGTTGCGGTCTATCAATCCTTCTCCGTATTTATTTTATTTTGATTTTGGGTCGTTTCGTATTTTCGGGTCGAGTCCGGAGACTCACTGTCGCATATCGAGGGGTCGGGCGTATATTGATCCTATTGCGGGCACTTTTCGCAGGACGGGAGATGATGAGAAGGATAAGGAGCTTGCGCAGGCTTTGTTGCGTGATCCGAAGGAGAATGCGGAGCATGTCATGTTGGTTGATCTTGCGCGCAATGATTTGAGTCGTAATGCACGGGGTGTTCATGTGGATTTTTACAGGGAGGTTCAGTTTTATTCTCATGTGATTCATCTTATATCGAGGGTTTCGGGCGATGTTGGGGCAGACTGCAACACGATAAAGGTTTACGCCGATACTTTTCCTGCGGGAACGCTTTCGGGCGCTCCGAAGGTCAGGGCGATGGAGCTTATTGGGGAGATTGAGCCTCATGGTCGTGGGGTTTACGGGGGTTGCATGGGTTATATCGGTTTGAATGGCGATTTGAACCAGGCGATTACTATTCGTTCTTTTGTCAGTCGTAATAATGTGTTGTATTATCAGGCTGGAGCGGGTATTGTTTCGCGTTCCGACAGGGATTTGGAGCTTCAGGAGGTTAATCTCAAGTTGGGGGCGCTTAAGAAGGCTCTTTTTGAGGCTGAACGGATTATCAATTAGGTTATGAGGGTTTTGATTTTCGACAATTACGATTCTTTCACGTACAATCTTTTGCATCTTGTTCGCGAGCTTGGTTATGTTGATGTTGAGGTACGTCGTAACGACAGGATTTTGCTTGACGAGGTTGTTGGGTTTGACAAGATTATTCTTTCTCCCGGTCCTGGTATTCCTTCGGAGGCTGGTTTGCTGTTGCCATTGATAAGGCGTTTTGCGGGTTTGAAGAGTATTTTTGGCGTTTGTTTGGGTCATCAGGCTATTGCGGAGAGTTTTGGCGGCAGTTTGGTCAATTTGACGGATGTTTATCATGGCGTATCGACGCCGGTACATTTTTTTGGCGGTCATTATATTTTTGACGGTTTACCGTCTACGGTCAGTGTTGGTCGTTATCATTCATGGATTGTTTCCCGTCGGGGTTTTCCTGTTGATTTGGAGGTTACGGCGGAGTCTGGGGAGGGAGATGTTATGGCGTTGCGTCACCGGCGGTTTGACGTTAGTGGCGTTCAGTTTCATCCGGAGTCGGTATTGACGCCGGACGGCAGGCAGATAATGTTGAATTTTTTGAGGCATTGACGTGGCGTTTTGCATTGTGATAAATATTTTTTTGATTTATTTGGTGGTTTAAAAAATAACACGTACCTTTGCAACCGATATGACAAAAGTAACAACCCATATAGACATAAATTTATTGCCGACTACGTCAAAATATTTGGCGGCGTCGGATAATTTATTAACACACACACACACACACACACACACACACACACACACACACTATATATAAACCTTTTAAAGCCGCGTGCGTGCACGTACGCGCGAGCGGCGACAATTTTTTCCAAAAAGCCTTCAACTCGCCTGACGGGGCTGTCAGAGCGTGTTTCGAGGGCAACACTTTACGCTTCGGGGGCGTCCCTGCACGACTTCAGGGAAGCCCTGCACGATTCCAGGGCGACACTTCACACGTCCAGGGCGACACTTCGCACGTCCAGGGCAACACTTCACGCGTCCAGGGCAACACTTCGCGCGTCCAGGGCGACACTTCGCACGTCCAGGGCAACACTTCACACGTCCAGGGCAACACTTCACACGTCCAGGGCAACACTTCACACGTCCAGGGCAACTATTACAGACAAAAAATCAAAAATATATGTGCATATTATTAACTACTAAAAGCTAAAGAAATGGCAAAGAGTAAAGATTGGATGCCTCAAGGGCATGTGAGTTTCCACA
>JAIRMF010000078.1 GCA_031258895.1 Dysgonamonadaceae bacterium
CAGATCAAACCTGCCGTCAGCGGCATATCCGGCGCTGTTTATCGTTCCTCATTCCCTTGTGCAACGATTGAGTTAGACTGAACGCACGCTTTCTGCGTTAAGTGTGGCGCAGGGTGTTGTGAAGCGCGTGCGCGGAATCATTTAGCGCGTGTTGATTATCATTCCGCTACCGATGCAGATGTGGCTGTTACGGTCGTAAACTACGCCGAATTGCCCTGCAGCTATTCCGTGTATTTCTTCGTCCGGTTCAATGACGTATGTGTCGCCGACACGGCTGAGGATGCCGGAAGTGAATTCGGGCGTGTGGCGGATCTTGAATGTGATCTCGGTGTTTTCGGGGCCGGCAGGCCAGGGTGAATGAGTGATGAAGTGGAACCCTTGAAGATTGATTCTGTTGCCGTTTAGGGTAGGAGTTGGCGTCCTGGAAGCGTAAATGATGTTTTGGGAAATATCTTTGCTGACCACAAACCATGGTCCGCCGCCCAGATGCAGCCCTTTGCGCTGACCGATGGTGTGAAACCAGTAGCCATCGTGTTCACCGAGAATTTTGCCCGTCTCGTATTCGATGATTTTGCCGGGAAGCGTGCCTAAATAGTGGCGAAGAAAGTCGTTATAGTTGATTTTTCCAAGGAAACAGATCCCTTGACTGTCCTTGCGGTCTGCACTTGGAAGTTGCTCGTTGGCAGCTATCCGGCGTACCTCGCTTTTCTGCAAGTGGCCGATGGGAAAGATCAGTTTCGAGATTTGCGGGTTGTCGATCTGACCCAGAAAGTAGGTCTGGTCTTTGACCCGGTCGGCTGCGGTGGAAAGATAGGTTTTGCCGTCCTGACGGGTTATGGTGGCATAATGCCCGGTTGCTATTTGGTCGAAATCTTTTCCCCAGCGGTCGTTAAATACGCCGAACTTGATGAGTTTGTTGCACATGATGTCGGGGTTTGGGGTGAATCCCCGTTTTACGGAGTCGATGGTGTAGGTGATTACCTGATCCCAATATTCTTCGGTCAGGGTAACGGTTTCCATCCGGCATCCGTATTTTTTGGCGATGTAGGCGGTGATTTCCGTGTCCTCCTCCCAGGTGCAGCCACCGTATTGGTCGTCGGTTTCTTTTCCTATCCTGATGTAAAAGATTGTTGGAGTGTAGCCCGCTTCTTTCAGCAACGCAACGGCGACGGAACTGTCGACCCCTCCCGATACTAAGGCGGCGATTGTCATTTTCTTTACTTACAAATTACTGTTGGAGGTTTGCAGATATATAGTTGCCTTCTGGCCGTGAACGGCTTTTGTTCCTGCGGGCGGAAGCTGCCTGATCACCGTGCCGCGGCCTTGAAGGGTAACCTTCATTCCTGAGCTTTCGAGGGCAAATACCGCGTCGCGAGCACTCATACCGGTTACGTCGGGTATCTGGTTGTCAACAAACCGGCGGTCGACGGTTTCTATCCGGTTGCTTTCCGGAAGGGCTACCGATGTCACCCATTTGCCGGATGATTTGTTGTCGTGCTTAATGTGGAGTTTCCTGAGGGCATGTTTTACATTGTCGTAGTGTCCGCTTTTTGTTTGTGGAGTTTTGGTCTTCGTTGAGTCTGCGGCGGCGAAGACGTCTTGTATTCTGATCGAGGACAGTTCCGTAATTTCTTCCGCTATGCGTTTAAATACCGTACCTGCCATGTAGCCTCCGGAGGCGTTACCGTTACGCGGGCGCCTGATGACCACTATACATGAGTATTCCGGTTTGTCGGAGGGAAAGTATCCACAGAACGATACCTGGTGTCCTCCCCTACCATCTTGCAGTTGGGCGGTACCGGTTTTGCCGGCGATACGAACGATGTTCGAACGGACGGGTTTTCCGGTGCCGTCCGGTGCGTTTACCACACTGTCGAGCATTGCGCGGATATGGTATAGTGTTTGAGGGGTACAGATAGCACTGTTAAGTATTTCCGGTTGTTTTTCTTCGTGTATTTTGTTTTTGTCCATGACTGCCCGGACAAAGTGAGGTTTCACCATTTTACCGTTGTTTGCTATTGCATTGAAAAATGTCAGTGTGTAGATCGGCGGGATTGAATTTACGTAACCGAAGGACATCGTAAAAAGGTCTGTTCCCGACCAGTAACGGTCTTTGTCTTTCGGGTGCGGGATCCTGGCTACCGCATAACCCGGGATTTCGAGCCCCATGTCTTTGTTAAGTCCTATCCGGTAAATTCCTTCCACATATTTTTCGGGCCGGTGACCGTATGCTTTTGTTGTAAGTTTTCCGATGCCGATATTTGAGGAGTATTTGATGCTTTGAGCTGCCGTGAACCTGCCTCCGCCTCGGCGGGCGTCTTTGATGACATACTTGCTGCCGGGAATAGTATATGAACCGTTACCGGTATCTACCATGTCGTCGGGCTTTACTAGTCCGTCGTCAAGCATGATCATCATTGATACGACCTTAAAGGTGGAGCCGGGAGAGCTCAGATCCGTCAGGGCGAAGTTTTGCGATTCCTTCCAGACGCCTTCTCTCACCCGTCCGAGGTTGGTTATCGCTTTTATTTCCCCGGTTGAGACATCCATCACCACAGCGGTGCCCGATTCTGCGTCCAATGTTTGCAGTTTTTCGAGCAAGGCGCATTCGGTAACATCCTGTATGTTGACCTCAAGGGTTGAGATGACGTCGTATCCCGGGACTGCCTGTTTGGTGACTATCCTTGTGTCTTTGGATTCCAGCCGCATTTGTTTTGCCTCTCCGGGTTTTCCGCTGAGGATGGAGTCGTATCCTTTTTCGAGTCCGCTTTTTCCGCTTTTTTCCTGGGAGATGTTACGGTAAATGTCGCCTATCGTTCTTGCAGCGAGAGTTCCATAGGGGTTTATTCGTTGCATGTACACGTTATCGCCTGCTTTCAGTCCTGTTTTGTTTCTTCCGAGTTTGAACCACGGCATTTTCCTGATTTTTTGCAGTTGGAGGAAGTTGATTTCGGGGATATCAAGTTTGTAGTCTCGTTCTTTGCGTACTTTTTTGCCGTTTTTGATGTCTTCTTCCTGTTTTTTCCGGATTTTCCAGCCGTTCATTATTGTTGTTTTATAATGTTCTGCGGAGTGAGAGGGGAGCAATTGATGGAGTTCGACGGACAGCGGTTCGACATACTTTTCGAGGGTATCTCCGTTGATACCATCGGCCCAGAAGTCGACGTGCAGTCTGTATCGTTCGTCACTTGTAGCCATTATTTCCCCGTTTCGGGAGAATATATTACCGCGGGGTGCTTTGAGGGGCACTATTTTCGGTTCATGTATTTTGTCGTATTTTCCCCAGAATTCTTTCTCTACGAAAGCTATATAGAATGCCCGGAGGGGTATTGTGAAGACAGCGACAGCGAGGATTGAGGCCACTATGAGGTACCTCACCTGTATTTTTTTTTCCAGATCATCCTTTTCCATGTAGATTATTTTTTAATTTTGAACACTGTTGTTTTGGCCGGTTCGAGTTTTATTCCGCGTTTTTCGAGCAGTTCTTCTATTCTTGTGATTCTGCTGTGGGAAGTAATTTCTGTTTCCAGGATCATATTTTCGTGTTTAAGGCTTTCGAGTTCTATTTTAAGGGTTTCTATTTTCCTTATTTTTTTGATACAGGCATATCTATTGCTTGTAAAGAGTACGATAAGGGCAGCCACAAGTATCATCATTTTAAGGTTTTTGGCGATAAAGTTTTCATTGAATATATCGCCGGTCAGGAGTTTGAGTATGTATTTGACCGTATTTTCCATTTTGTTATGATTGTTGGAGTAATTTTTCCGCTATTCTCAGTTTAGCGCTTCTTGAGCGGGGGTTAATCTGTATTTCGTTGTTGTCCGGCGTTATGACTTTTCTGTTCACGAGTTTGAATGGGGAGGAGGTGTTTCCAAAAAAGTCTTTTTCCTGTTTTCCGTCGAAATTACCGGATTTCAGGAAATTTTTCACGAGTCTGTCTTCTATTGAGTGGTAAGTCAGGATCACTATTCTGCCGTTTTTGCCAAGGAGGTCGGATGTTTGGGAGAGCAGTTCTTTCAGTGCGGACAGTTCGTCGTTAACTTCGATTCTGAGCGCCTGGAATGTTTGGGCATAAAATTTTCTTTCCGGGGTATATTTCGGGATTGGTTTAAGTATTTTGATAAAATCGTTTACGGTCTGGATTTTTTTTGTTTTGCGGTACTTAACCGTTTCACGTGCGATTTCTTTGGCCTGTCTTAGTTCTCCGAAGAGCAGGAAGATGTCGGACAATTTTTCTTCGCTGTAATTATTGAGTATATCGGTTGCTGTTTTTGTTGCGCCACGATTCATTCTCATGTCGAGTTGGCTGTTGAATCGGAACGAGAATCCGCGTTCTTTGTCATCGAGGTGTCGGGAAGAGACGCCCAGGTCGGCGATTAGGCCGTCGATACGGTTTATTACGTACCAGTCCATAAAGTTTGCGAGGAATCGGAAATTACTTTTGACGAATATCAGTCGTGGGTCATCGGGTATATTTTCCGTTGCGTCGGGGTCCTGGTCGAAGGCGTAGAGTCGTCCTTTTGTTGAGAGGCGGTCGAGGATCAA
>JAIRMF010000091.1 GCA_031258895.1 Dysgonamonadaceae bacterium
GTGTTTGGCGAACTAAATTCCGTTAGCCCTTGTTCGCCACGCCATTTGGCGAACAAAAACGCTGAAGGCGTTTAATACAATAAATATTCAGCGAACGAAATCCCATAGGAGTTTTATTCAACGCAATGTGCGGTGAACGAAATCCCATAGGAGTTTTGTCTCCCGAAATGTTCGGCGAAAGAATCTCCATAGGAGTTTTGTCTCCAAAAATATTTGGCAGACAGACCGCACACTGTGTTTTATTTGAATAAAATTCCGGCGAATTGATCACATAACATGTTTTATTCGAATAAAGTTCCTTTACGAACATATCTGTGTATTCGTGCGTTTGAGCGACAGCGTGGCAAAGAATACACAGATATGTTCGTTCAACGAAGCAATTGTCGATACAATATCTATAAGCGTTTTCTTCGCCGGAAATTTATTCAAATACATTGCATAACATATGTATTAAATGCCGTGTTTGGCGAACTAAATTCCGTTAGCCCTTGTTCGCCACGCCATTTGGCGAACAAAAACGCTGAAGGCGTTTAATACAATGAAATATTCGGAGAAAGAATCTCCTATGGCGTTTTATCTCCCGAAATATTCAGCGAAAGAATCTCCTATGGAGTTTCGTCTCCCGAAATATTCGGCGAAAGAATCTCCTATGGAGTTTCGTCTCCCGAAATGTTCGGCGAAAGAAATCCCTATGGAGTTTTGTTTGAATAAATGTTCGGCGAAAGAATCTCCTATGGAGTTTTATTCAACGCAGTGTGCGGTGAACGAAATCCCATAGGCGTTTTCACTGTCAGACAAATTTTCTTTGAAAAAACTATTTGATGTTTCAAAAAAAATTACTACCTTTGTGCAAAATATATGAGCGCTTATGAAGACGGAAAAAGAGATTGGAGAAACTATTAAAAATTTGAGGATAGAGATTGACCGGCTGAACAGCAGCTATTATCTGCTCTCGCGCCCCTTAGTTAGCGACCTCGAATTCGATATGAAGCTCAAGGAACTCGAAGCCCTGGAGGCCGAATATCCTCAGTTTTTTGACCCCAACTCCCCCACCCAAAGAGTCGGCAGCGATATCGGCGGGAAATTTTCCCGGGCGGCCCACAAATACCCGATGCTCTCGCTGCGCAATACGTATGACTTCGACGAAGTACGTGATTTTTTTCAAAAAACATCCCGGCTGCTTAAGACGCCTTTTCAGATCGTCTGCGAACCTAAGTACGACGGCGTATCCATATCGATCTCGTACCAAAACGGCCTCCTTACAAAGGCCGTCACAAGAGGCGACGGGGCCGAAGGAGACGTAGTCACGGCAAACATACGGATGGTGAAAAACATCCCGCTCAGCGTCACGAACTCCAACCTCCCCCCGACATTCGAAATACGCGGCGAGATACTTATGCCTGTATCCGTTTTCGAGGAAATAAACAGCGAACGGGCCGCACAGGGCGAGCCGCTATTCGCAAACCCCCGCAACGCGGCCTCCGGCGCCGTCAAGCTGCAATCGACTTCCGAGATTCAAAAACGCCGTCTCGAGGCCAGGTTTTATTCCGTTCTCGGCGAAAACCTCCCATACGACGGACACCTCGAAAATCTCATGGCTGCAAAAGCCTCCGGTTTCCCTGTATCCGAAATAATCGTAAAGTCGGATACCATAGAAGATTTGCTCGCCGCAATCTCCCGCCTCGAAACAGAGCGCAAAGCTTTGCCCGTCGAGACTGACGGCGCGGTAATCAAAGTGAATTCTTTTGCGCAGCAAAAAATTCTCGGCGCGACCACAAAAGCGCCCCGCTGGGCGATAGCGTACAAGTTCCGGCCGGAGCGTGCGTCTGCAAAACTGCTATCGGTATCCTACCAGATCGGCAGGACAGGCGTCGTCACGCCGGTCGCCAATCTCGAACCCGTCCGGTTGTCGGGGACAACGGTCAAGCGGGCGACGCTCCACAATGCGGATAACATCGAAAAACTCGACCTGCACGCCGGCGACATACTGTATGTCGAGAAAGGAGGAGAGATTATCCCGAAAATCGTATCGGTAGATCTTTCCCGAAGAACGTGGGGCAGTGAAAAGATCTGTTTTCCTAAAGAATGTCCAGACTGCGGCTCGGCTCTTGTAAGGGAGCCAGGCGAGGCGGCTTTCCGCTGTCCGAACGACGCAGGCTGTCCGTCCCAAATCAAAGGCAGGCTCGAGCATTTCATAAGTCGTCGGGCGATGAACATTGACGGTTTGGGAAGCGAGAAGATCGGCCGTCTCTACGAATCCGGTCTCGTCCGGAATGTCGCCGACATTTACTCTCTCACCGTCAGCGACTTGACGGCGCTCGACCTCTGGGCCGAGAAATCGGCCGTAATGCTTATAGACGGCATAGAGAAGTCGAAAGCCGCGCCTTTCGGCAGGGTACTCTTCGCGCTCGGCGTCCCGGAGGTAGGCGAAACGGCTGCGAAACGCATTGTCGGTCGTTTCCCCGACATTGACGGCTTAATGAATGCAAGTGTGGATCAGTTAGCCGCGATTGACGAGATAGGGGCTGTCACTGCGGGCAACATCGCCGAGTTTTTCGGCAGGCCGGAAAACAGAAAAACCGTCGAGCGGCTAATCTCCTACGGCCTGCGTTTCACATCGGACAGCCTGCCGGAGGATGATTCACAAAAAAAACTCCAAGGTCTCACGTTCGTACTTTCCGGTCTCTTCGAACACCATACGCGTGAAAAGTACCGAGATATTCTGGAGCGTGACGGCGGCAGGGTTTCGAGCGCCGTATCTTCCGGCGTAGATTACCTTGTCGCCGGCGAAAAAGCCGGCCCTGCCAAGCTCAAAAAAGCCAATGAGCTTGGAGTGAAAATTATTTCGGAAGTCGAACTGTTAATGATGTTTTCAACGCCGGAAACTCCGGTGAACGATTTCTCCAAAAATTAAAGTCCTCAAGGTCGTTAAGGCCCTTAAAAAGTAATGCGATCCGCCCGCCGGAAACTCCGGCAAACAAATCGCATCGTGTTTCTTTTTCGCCGCAAATCTCGGCGGCTAATTCGCCATCTCGGATATAAACTTGATCCTCGCCAGACGAATCTCCTCCTCCGTATAATCCCTGCCGAGATTCGCGACGGCAACATCTATATCGTCAGTCTCAGAGCCCTTAAAGTAGGCGTAAATGTCCTCCAAATGCTCCTCGTCCATGACGTCCTCAAGGAAATAATCTATATTGAGCTTCGTGCCGGAGTAAACGATGGTCTCAATCTCGTCAAGCAACTCCGTGAAGTCGAGACCCTTCAGACCCGAAATGTCATCCAACGCTACCTTCCGGTCAATGCTCTGGACAATGTCGATCTTTAACTTCGACTTGTTGGCAACCGTGCGAATGCGAAGATCCTCAGGCCTCTCAATCTCGTTCTCCTCAACATGACGCCTGATCAACGCAATAAACTCCCCGCCAAACTTCTTAGCCTTGCCCGCACCAACACCCGGAATGTTCTGTAACTCGTCAAGACAAACCGGATAAGTAGTCGCCATCGCCTCCAACGAAACATCCTGAAACACCGTCCATGGCGGACAACCGTGCTTCCTGGCAACCTGCTTGCGCAAATCCTTCATCATCGAAAATAACGCGGGATCCCCAACCCCTACACCTCGTACAGGCTCGCTGTGATCGTCACCCTCAAAATCATTGTCCTTCACTATCCTGAACGACACGGGACTGCTAAGATATTTCTTTCCCAACAACGTCAATCTCAACGGCCCGTAATTCTCTATGTCCTTGTCAAGATAACCCGCAATCATCGCCTGCCGGATAACAGCCCGAAGCATCTTCTCGTCCTCACCCTTCTCCGTACCGAAAACCTCAAGACCGTTGTGCTCGTAAGACAAAACTTGCGACGTCTCCTTCCCCTGCAAAATGCTGATGATATGATCCGTCTTGAATTTGCCCCTGAGCAACTCCACCGTCTCAAGAACAGATATCAACAACTCCCTCGCCTCCACCTGCTTCTTAGGATTCAAACAATTATCACAACATCCGCAATTGTCCTCCTTATACTCCTCCCCAAAATAATGCAGGAGAAACCTGCGACGACACATCGAAGTCTCAGCATAAGCCCTGATCTCCTCCAACAACTGCTTATGTATCTCCTGCTCGGATACAGGCTTCCCGCGAACAAATCTCTCCATCTTCTTCAAATCATCCTCAGAGAAAAAAGCAATACATCTCCCTTCCCCGCCATCTCGACCCGCGCGACCCGTCTCCTGGTAGTACCCCTCGATACTCTTCGGAATGTCGTAATGGATCACATAACGAACATCCGGCTTGTCAATGCCCATACCAAAAGCAATCGTGGCGACAATAACATCAATATCCTCCATGAGAAAAGCATCCTGATTATTGGTCCGAGAATGCGGATCCATCCCGGCATGATACGGCATCGCACTAATACCGTTCGCCCGCAAGATCTCCACAAAATCCTCCACCCTCTTGCGAGAACGACAGTAAACAATGCCCGGCTTGCCCTGGTTACCCTTTATAAACTTGACAATTTCCCTGTCTATATCCTTGTCCTTCCCACGCACATCATAATAAAGATTCGTCCGGTTAAACGATGACCGAAATACGGCAACATCCATCATACCAAGGTTCTTTTGTATGTCGTGCTGCACTTTCGGCGTGGCAGTGGCGGTCAGAGCCATAATCGGACGGCGACAAATATCATCTATTATCGGCCTTATCCGACGATACTCCGGCCTGAAATCATGACCCCACTCCGAAATACAGTGAGCCTCGTCAACAGCATACAGCGAAACTTTCACCTGCCGCAAAAACTCGATATTCTCCTCCTTAGTGAGCGATTCCGGCGCCACATAGAGCAGCTTGGTCGTGCCGGAAAGAATATTACTCCTGACCCTCTCTATCTGCGCCTTGCTGATGGAAGAGTTTATGAAGTGCGCGACGTCATCTCCTTCACTGAAATTCCGCATGGCGTCAACCTGGTTCTTCATCAAGGCAATCAGCGGGGAGATAACGACAGCCGTCCCTTCCATCAGTAAGGCCGGCAACTGATAGCACAACGATTTCCCCCCTCCGGTCGGCATCAAGACAAAAGAATCCTTCTCCTCAAGGACATTGCGAATCACAGCCTCCTGATTCCCCTTAAAAACATCGAATCCGAAGTGCTTCTTCAACTGTCCGGTCAAAAAGTCCCTGTTCCACATACATTAATCCATTGTATAGCATAACAAAGTTAAGACAATGTTTTCGAATAATCCAAAGATTCCGACGCTTTTTTTCAAAAAGAACGTATTTCCTACGATTCGGGCCTGTTTATTCGCATATTATTCGTAAATTCGCACTCTAAAAAATCATTCGTAAATGAAAGAAAAGATAGTATTAGCATTCAGCGGCGGACTTGACACATCATTCTGTGCCATGTATCTCTCCCGCGAAAAGGGATATGAAGTCCACACCGCCCTGGCTAACACCGGCGGATTCGGCCGTGAAGAACTCGACAGGATAGAAGAACGCGCTTACAGGCTCGGGGCGAAGAGCCACACCAACATCGACGTGACGGAGGAATATTACGAAAAAGGCGTCCGGTACATGATATTCGGTAACGTACTTCGCGGCAACTATCCTATTTCCGTCAGTTCCGAACGGATTTTTCAGGCAATGGCAATCATCCGACATGCCAAAGAAATCGGAGCCGGTTTTGTTGCCCACGGCAGCACCGGAGCGGGCAACGACCAGGTACGATTCGATCTGACCTTCGACGTTCTTGCGCCCGACATAAAAATCATCACACCTGTCCGCGACCTTTCTTTGAGCAGGGAATACGAGATCAGCTATTTGGAAAAGCACGGCTACAAAGCCGATTTCACGCAGATGGCCTACTCCATTAATAAAGGGCTCTGGGGCACGAGCATCGGAGGTCGCGAGACGCTTGAATCGGACAGGGCGTTGCCGGATGGGGCTTACCCTACGCCATTGTCGGCAGAGGGCGAAGAGATTTTGAAGATCGGTTTTACGGAAGGGGAGGTCACATCGGTAAACGGGAACGTTTTTACCGATAAAATCGCCGCTATCAATAAGATTAACGAGATAGGCTCCCGTTATGCAATCGGGCGCGGCCTCCACACCGGCGACACAATCATCGGCATCAAGGGACGCATTGGGTTTGAGGCCCCCGCGCCGCATCTTATCATCAGCGCCCACCGAATGCTGGAAAGACACACTCTCGGCAAATGGCAGCAATACTGGAAAGATCAGATCGGAACTTGGTACGGGATGTTCCTTCACGAGGCACAGTACCTCGACCCTGTGATGCGCGACATGGAGGCTTTTCTTCTCCACAGCCAGCGATACGTGACGGGCGAGGTTGAGCTTCGTCTTTATCCCTACGGCTACGAGACGGTTGGGATCAGGAGCTGTCACGACCTGATGAATTCCGATTTCGGACAGTACGGTGAGACCGGTAAGGCCTGGAGTCCGGAGGATGTTAAGGGTTTCACTAAGATTACCGCCATTCCCGCCGGGATTTTTTACAGCGTCAACAAACTTTAAGTATTTCCATCGAAAACATTTCACAGCTTTGGACAGCGATACGAAAAACATGAACCGCAGGGAAAAATTGCCGAAACTTTCGGGAAAGTTTTATACTGTTCTTTTGTGGGTCTTGACGTTATTGACGGTTGTTGTGTCGGTTGTGTTTTACGGGATTTATTTTTCCGGCGCCGGGATTGTTTCCGGGGTTGGGATTTCGGTTTTGCTTGGTTGGACTTGTGCTGTTGTGTTGTTTGCGGTTGGCGTTGTGTTGTTTTTCGCTGTCCGGTATTACGCCGCACACCCTTTGAAGGCGGGGAGGGCGTTTATATTTCTTGTTGTAATTTTCTTTTTGGCGGTTTCGGTTTACATGTTCACGGGTTCCGACGCGTCACAGACAGATACGGAGTTGTGGGGTCGTGTTGCGGACGTATTTATTTATCTCTCGGCGTTTTTGCTGGTTGTTTCTTTTCTTGCTGTTTTCTGTGGGATGTTGTTTGGCTTTGTAAAAAACTCTTGTAAATGTTGCGATTCAGGCGAAACGTCCCCACCGTAGATGCTACATCTTCCGCCGATATAGCTTTCAGCTTGTTGCTTTTCTTTTTGCTTGCCGGTTCTTTTGTTACCGACGGGGGCATTTTGTACCGGCTTTTCCCGGACGGGGCGCGTTTGGTCGTTGAGAGGAAGCGGGAGCTTTTGAAGCGTGATGTGTTGACCTTTACTATTGCCGCCGACGACACTATATTGATGGAGGGCGAGCCGGTTGAGGTTGTTGACGTCCGTGATGCGGCGAAGTTTTTCCTTTCCAACCCTGACAATCTCGCCAATTTGCCTGAGAAGACCTTGATTGACGTTCCGGAGGTCGGGGAATTTTCATCGGCTGTGAATGCCGTTATCCGGCTGGAAGTCAGTTGTGATGCGGGTTACGGAATTTATTTGCGGGTTTTCGGCGAACTTTTGGCGGCGTACGATGATTTGCGTAATGAACTTTCTTTTGCTCGTTTCGGGGAGGTTTTTTCGGATTTGGAAACGGAACTTCAGACCGCGGTCAGATTAGTGTATCCTGTGCGTATCCGCGAGGTTGAATTGGGCGGGAAGGAGGTTTCGGGTGATTAAGTTTCGTAGATCTGTGCGTCGCAAGTTACCGAGTCCGAATACTGCGGCGTTACCGGATTTGATTTTCACGCTTTTATTTTTCTTTATGATGGTGAATAATATGCGTTCTGTGCCTGTTTTGACGGACTGTGAGCTTCCATCGGCGGCCCGGTTACGGCAATTGGAGGCCGTGTCCGAATTGATTAGAATTACCGTCGGCTATGTTGAAGGAGATTTTGTGATTCGGTTTAATTCTTCGGTTTGCGGGATTGGGGAATTGGACGATCGGTTGCAATTTTTTCTTGGTGAGAGGGCCCATTCGGAAAATTCGGAGACCACTGTTATATTGAAGATAGACCGTCGGACTCCGATGAGGACTGTGAACGACATTCGCTCTGCCCTTCGCAGGAACGGCTTGTTGACGGTGTTTTATGCGGCGGACGAGCATCTTTCTTTTTGAACGCAAATAACGTTTCAAAAATCCTTAAAGTTATTATAGTTTCTTTTGCCGCATGTTGCGGCGAATAGAAAACGCTTTAATGTGTGTTTGCCGGAGTTTACGGCGAACAAAAGACACTGCGAGTTTCTTTCGCAGAACATTTCGACGAAATGAGGGCTTTAATCGTTAAGGTCATTAAGATTTTAAGAATCCTTAAAGTTCTTAAAGTTTTCTTTGCCGCAATTTGCGTCGAAAAAAAATGATTTTGAGAGTCCCCAAAACAATTTTGAGAGTCCCCTGAACGATTTTAGGGCTTCCCGATCCGAAATTTGGGCTTCCCAAAGCAACTTTGGGGCTTCCCAATTTAAGATTGGGGCTTCCCAATTTAGGATTGGGGCTTCCCAATTTAAGATCGGGGCTTCCCAATTTAGGATTGGGGCTTCCCAATTTAGGATTGGGGCTTCCCAAATTAAGATTGGGGCTTCCCAATTTAAGATTGGGGCTTCCCAATTTAGGATTGGGGCTTCCCAATTTAGGATTGGGGCTTCCCAATTTAGGATCGGGGCTTCCCAATTTAGGATTGGGGCTTCCCAATCTGACTTTGGGAAGCCCCTAAAAAGACTTGGGGCGGTGCAAAATGAGTTTGTTTGTCTATAAACTTAGCATTGGACAATTTCTGCGTCATTTATGGACAAACAAATTATTCTTATTTACGGATTGACTGTTACTGACATGGAAATTTGCCGGCAAAAAACGCCGGCGAATAAAAGATACTTCGAGTTTATTTCGCAAAACGTTTCGACAAAAGGAGGGTTTTAATCGTTAAGGTCATTAAGGTACTTAAAGTCTTAAAAAACCTTAAGGTTTCTTCCGCAACGGGTTTAGGTAAATAGAAAATATTATTCCTTAATTGCCTTAAGGACATTAATGATTTTAAAAACCTTAATATTTATTCCGCCGTGGGTTTCGGAGAATAAAAAACATTAATCCTTAAGGGCCTTAAAGTCCTTAATGACTTTAAAGATTTTAAAGCCCCTAATGAAAAAGTTTGGAGAATCCGTGAGAGGGAAAAACAAAACCGTCCGGATGGTGTTCCGAACGGTTTCTGTCAGGCTCTTCCTCTTGGACTTGAACCAAGGACCCTCTGATTAACAGTCAGATGCTCTAACCAACTGAGCTAAGGAAGAATCTCTTTTTACTGCTTTTTATATGCTGTTTCCTATTATATCCCTTTTTACTTGCCTTTTTTACCTCCGCCTTTCCATTGCAACTTTTTTTACCTGCCTTTTTTACCTCCGCCCTTCCGTTGCAACTTTTTTTATTTGCCCCCTCCGTATGCGCTTTTCGTACGAATCTTTTTTTCCCTGCCCACCAGGATTGGCTCTTCCTCTTGGACTTGAACCAAGGACCCTCTGATTAACAGTCAGATGCTCTAACCAACTGAGCTAAGGAAGAATTTTTCTAAAGAACTTTGAGAAAAGATGCGCAAAGGTAGAGGTTTTTTCGGAAATATGCAATACCTTTGTGGAAAAATCGGAAAATATATGAAAATCGTAGGAATAGGAAACGCACTCGTCGATATACTCGTTAAACTCCCAAATAACCAAATCTTGGACGAACTTGGAATCGCAAAAGGAAGCATGAACCTGGTAGACGAAACCGTCAGAGACGCCGTCCTGAAAAAAATCCCCGGCGCAGAACGACAAATGACTACCGGCGGCTCCATCAGTAACACAATGCTCGCCCTCCGTAAACTCGGCGAACCGTCGGCTTTCATCGGAAAAGTCGGAAACGACGAACAGGGCGAATTTTACCTCAATGAACTTCAAGAATCCGGCGTCACAATGCACGTGATACGAGAAAAACAACCCTCCGGAACTGCCGTCGCAATGATAACTCCGGATGGCGAACGAACATTTTGTACCTACCTCGGCGCTGCGGCAAACATGCAAAAACAAGACCTGAAACCGGAACACTTCGAACCCTATACCCACCTCTATGTCGAAGGTTATCTCGTGCAAAATCACGAATTGATCGAATCGGTGATGAAGATCGCAAAAGAAAAGAAAATTACGGTAATGCTCGACCTGGCAAGCTTCAACGTCGTACGGGCCGACCAAAACTTCATCCTCCATCTTGTCGACAGTTACGTATCAATCCTGCTCGCAAACGAGGAAGAGGCAACAGCGCTGACCGGAAAATCCGCCGTCGGAGCAATTAACGAAATCGCAGACAAAGTTGAGGTCGCAATCGTAAAAGAAGGCGACAAAGGATCGCTCGTCAAGTTCGGACAGGAATTGATCCACGTGCCCGTCCACCGGAAAATACATCCCGTCGATACGACAGCGGCCGGCGATTATTTTGCCGCAGGCTTCTTCTACGGCTTAATCCATGACGCAAGTCTGAAAAAATGCGCCGAAATCGGCAGCCTGCTCTCCTACTATATAATACAGGTGGTCGGAACAAAACTGCAGGACAACGTCTGGACGGAAATCCAAAACAGAGTGAATAAAATCGTCGAACAATAAGCCATGATAAAAAATATACTCCTGACCGGCGCTAACGGACAGTTAGGTTCGGAAATCCGAAAAATAGCCCCGCTTTATCCGCAGTTCACCGTCTTTCCGACAGACGTCGATACTCTCAATATCTGCCGGAAACAGGAAATCAAACAGTTCCTCACAGACAACAAAATCGACGCCATCATCAATTGCGCCGCATATACCGCCGTCGACAAAGCGGAAACAGACGTCGACGCCTGCTATGAACTCAATTGCAATGCGGTGCGGTATATCGCGGAAGCTGCCGAAGAAAAAACAAAAATAATTCACGTCTCAACGGATTATGTGTTCGACGGGCAAGAAAACAAACCGGTGAAAGAAACCGACGTTCCGTCTCCAAAATCAGTCTACGGAAACAGTAAATATGCCGGAGAACAGGCCCTCAACACCATCCGTACGGAAAATATCATCATCCGGACAGCCTGGCTGTACTCATCTTTCGGTAATAACTTCGTCAAAACCATGATTCGCCTCGGCAAAGAAAAAAACAGTATCAACATCGTAAACGATCAGTTCGGAACGCCTACCTATGCAGCCGACTTAGCCCAAACAATCATGAACATACTCGTCCATACCGAAGAAAAAGGTTTTTTCCCAAAAGGAATATACCACTACTCCAACGAAGGGGTCGCGACATGGTATGATTTCTGTCTGAAAATCCATGAACTGGCCGGAATTGTCGGTTGCCAAGTCAATCCAATACCGACAACCGCCTACCCGACAGCCGCCGCACGTCCGAAATACAGCGTCTTGGACAAAACAAAAATCAAAGAAACGTTCGGAATAGAAATTCCCGAATGGAAAAAAAGTTTGAAACAGTGCATCAATTTAATTAATCTTGAAAAATAGTCCCCAACTACTTAAATGAGCAACCTGATAAACGAAATTCAAAGACGAAGAACCTTCGCCATCATCTCCCATCCCGACGCAGGGAAAACTACCCTTACAGAAAAACTGCTGCTCTTCGGCGGCGCAATACATGTGGCAGGAGCAGTGAAATCAAATAAAATCCGAAAAAGCGCTACATCCGACTGGATGGAAATCGAAAAACAAAGAGGTATCTCGGTGGCAACCTCCGTGATGGGTTTCGATTACGAAAACTACCGGATAAATATCCTCGACACCCCCGGACATAAAGACTTCGCAGAAGATACCTACCGTACCCTGACTGCCGTAGACAGCGTGATAATAGTGGTCGATATAGCAAAAGGCGTGGAAGAACAAACCCGCAAACTGACCGAAGTATGCCGGATGCGAAAAACCCCCGTGATGATCTTCGTCAATAAAATGGACAGAGACGGCGCCGATCCCTTCGACCTGCTCGACGAACTCGAACAGGAACTTAAAATCAACGTCTGTCCAACGTCCTGGCCAATCGGAATGGGACGCCACTTCAAAGGCGTCTATAATATCTATGAAGAAAAACTCGACCTGTATGCCCCCGGCAAACAACTCATCACGGAATCCGTTCGGTTCAACAACATAAACAGTCCCGAACTTGAAAAAAATCTCGGCGAACACGAAGCGGAAAAACTCCGAACCGATCTCGAACTGATAGAAGGAATATATCCCGCCCTCAAAACCACAAACACAACAAAAGAACTTCACCGTTACCTGTGCGGCGACCTTGCCCCCGTCTTTTTCGGCTCCGCCCTGAACAATTTCGGAGTGAAAGAACTGCTCGATTGTTTCATCCGGATTGCCCCATCTCCCAAACCGGTGCAGGCCGTCGAACGCACCGTCATCCCGAATGTCGATCCGTTTTCCGGCTTCATATTCAAGATGCATGCCAACATGGACCCAAACCACCGCAGTTGCATCGCCTTCCTTAAAATATGCTCCGGAAAATTCGAACGCAGCGCCGGATACCGCCACATACGACTCGACAAGACAATGAAATTCAATCAGGCAACAGCATTCATGGCGCAAAAGAAAGAAACCGTAGACGAAGCATTCGCAGGAGATATAATAGGACTGCCGGACACGGGAAACTTCAAAATAGGCGACACCATAACAGCAGGAGAAACCCTGCACTTTAAAGGATTACCAAGCTTCTCCCCCGAAACGTTCAAATACATCGAAAATGCCGACCCGATGAAAGCAAAACAACTCGCAAAAGGTATAGAGCAGCTTATGGATGAAGGCGTCGCACAACTTTTTAAAAATCTTCACAGCGGAAGAAAAATCATCGGCACCGTGGGACAGTTACAGTTCGAGGTCATTCATTACCGTCTCCTGCATGAATACGGCGCCAACTGCCGTTGGGAACCGTTGAACCTTTACAAAGCGTGCTGGATTGAAAGCGATTCGGAAAAAGCGCTCGAAAATTTCAAAAAACGCAAATACCAATACATCGCAAAAGACAGAGAAGGACGCGACATGTTTCTGGCCGAATCGTCACACATCCTTCGGATGGCACAACAAGACTTCGAGGAAATAAAATTCCATTTTACCTCCGAATTTTAAAATGAATCCACTTCAAGGATTCCCTGTTATTTGGATTTCGGCCACAGGTTTGTTTGGTGCGTCGGAAAATATCGAAATATTTGTCGCAATCGCTTCTTTGATTTTTTTATCCGCGGTAATAACCACGCTCACGATTTCGCCAGGCTTAATGGAAAAAGCAGTCTTAGATAGTGTAATGCGCGAATCACCCGATTGAATCTTATGGACAGTCAGAGTTGATTGTCCCGAATTGGAAATTTTCAGCGTTTGGCTGTTTGATTTTTTCAGGCTCTCAAACCGTATTTCGTTTACGGAAAAGTTGATTTTCCCTGCGGCTTTTTTCTTTTCGGGAGTCAGATCGGATACTTTATCAGCCACAGTAGCGGTGTAGGGAAACTGCTGTGTTTTGCCGTCGATAATTAATTCGAGATTGCCTTTGATGTGTCCATATCCCGCATTGGCAGCACTAAATGTGATGTTTACAGTAGATTCCTTTTTCGCTCCGAGCGGTTCTTCTCCGAAAGTCACATTAAGATATTTAGGTATTTTTGCCGCTTGCTGCGATATTGGCTTATCGGAATTGTTGAACACCTCCAGACGCACCGACTTGGTTTCTTTCGGTGCAATCGTACCGAAGTTGATTTCCTGTTTTTTCACTCGATAGATGCCGAATCCAATGGGATATTCCGCCGTTGTATCACGTTTTACAGGTTCACCGATAACGGTTCCCGAAATCTGCAGTTGTACGTTTGGTTCGTGATTGGTGCTCACGGTTACTGATTTGTGAAAATTTGAATTGTATCCGGCAGGATTGAACGTTACCGTAATTTCCCCCGATTTTCCCGTTTCAATGGGTTCTTTCGTGTAAGATGGGGTAGTACAGCCGCAGGATGCTTTCACGTTCGTGACGACGAGCGGTGTCGAGTGATTGTTTGTGAACTCAAAAACATGAGTTACCGGGCCTCCTGATGCGGATATTTTTCCGAAATCGTAAGAGACTTCCTTGAACGTGATATTGCCCTCGGCAAAACACTGGCCAAATCCAAGGAATAAGCAGGCTAGAAGTGAAACTGTTTTTTTCATTGCGATTTATTTTAATTTTATAAAAACAACATTTTATTTTATCAATCCAAAAAAAACGACTACCTTTGCCACCGTGAACAGGCCGCCCGGATGGTGGAATGGTAGACACGCAAGACTTAAAATCTTGTGACCATAGCGGTTGTGCGGGTTCGAGCCCCGCTCCGGGTACTGATGAGATCGCCAACCGTCTTTTGTATTGAGAATGTTGGCGATTTTGTTATTTCAAAACAATAATCTCGACAGCACTATTCCGTTTGCAAAGGTAATAGTATTTTTTTTTATACCAAAATTTCATTTCCAATCTTTTTCGAAAAGATTTCGTGTTTTGAAAAAACATTAGTTTCGCGATTATTCTTGTCTCGTCAAGTTGATGCGAGTTCGATGTAAGGGAAGTTTCAAGCTTTGTATCTTTGGTATGGGTGCAATGACGGGAGACTGCTCGGATCGGACTCACGTTATTTGTTTGGGCACGCTGTTTGCTTTGAGATAATCGCCTTTTCGGGGAAAAGTTGTACCTTTGCGCAACTTATTGAATAAAAATGAAGATATCTGAAAACAAATCGGTGTCGGTCACATATGACCTGACAGTTGATAACGAAGACGGAGAACGGGAGCTGATGGAGAGCGCTACACGGGAGCGTCCGTTGACTTTTCTGTTCGGCTACGGCATGATGCTTGAAGCGTTTGAACGCAATCTCGAAGGCTTGGCGGTCGGCGGGAAATTTTCTTTCAGTCTTTCCCCGGAGGAGGCTTACGGTGTTTACTATACCGAGAACATGGTAGAATTGCCGAAGAAAATATTTGAAGTCAACGGCAAGTTTGATTACGATTCCGTCAAGGAGGGGCAGACTCTTCCTATGATGGATTCTCAGGGTCGCCGTATGATGGGATCTGTGCTTGAGGTAAAGCCGGAGGTTGTGGTGATGGACTTTAATCATCCGCTGGCGGGTGAGACTTTGCATTTCGACGGCGAAATTATTGATGTTCACGAGGCGACTCCGGAGGAGATTGCCGCCATTCGGAACGAGGGGTCATGTGGCTGCGGCTGCGACCATGGAGATTGCGAAGGCGGATGTAAGTGATAACTATGAATTCTTTAGGAAATATTTTTCGTCTGACCTCTTTTGGCGAATCGCACGGCAAGGCGATTGGCGGCGTTATTGACGGCTGTCCTGCGGGGCTGGCTGTTGATTTGGATTTCATCAGGGGGGAATTGGATCGCAGGAGGCCGGGTCAATCGGAGCTGACGACTTCGAGGCGGGAGGCTGATTGTGTGGAATTTCTTTCCGGGATTTTCGAGGGCAGGACGTTGGGGACGCCGATAGGGTTCATCGTAAACAATACTGACGTTAGTTCGGGGGATTATTCTAACCTTCGTGAGACGTACCGTCCTTCCCATGCCGACTATGTTTATGGGCGGAAGTACGGTATTCGGGATCCTTTTGGCGGTGGGCGCAGTTCTGCCCGTGAGACGGTTGCTCGCGTTGTTGCGGGGGCGTTTGCGAAGCTTGCGTTGCGGGAGCTTGGCGTTGAGATACGGGCGTACACTTCTCAGGTCGGCAGCATTGTTCTTGATAGGCCGTACGCTGAGCTTGATTTGAGCTTGTCGGAATCCAATCCGGTGCGCTGTCCTGACCCTGCGACGGCCGAGCGGATGATGGCTTTTATTCGTGAAGTGAAATCTGCCGGCGACACTACGGGCGGGGTTGTGAGCTGTGTTTGTATGGGGATTCCGGTTGGGCTTGGGGAGCCCGTTTTCGGTAAACTTCATGCGGCTCTTGGGGGTGCGATGCTGGGCCTTAATGCTGTCAAGGGTTTTGAGTACGGTATGGGTTTTTCGGGCGTTGGTGGCAGGGGTTCGGAGCTGAATGACGCCTTTTATGTGACGCCGGAGGGCAAAATTAGGACGCGGACTAACCATTCGGGCGGAATTCAGGGCGGAATTTCTAACGGTGAGGACATTTATTTCCGTGTAGCTTTCAAGCCGGTTGCGACTTTGCTTATGCCGCAGCAGACGGTCGATATTTACGGCAACGAGACGACGCTGCAAGCGACGGGGAGACACGATCCGTGCGTTCTTCCGAGGGCCGTTCCGTTAGTTGAGGCGATGGCGGCGATGGTGCTGCTTGATTATTGGTTACTTTCCGGGGCCGGAGCGTCTTTTTCGACCCGCACTTTGACTCGGTAATCCTCCATTTCGAGTTCTATTCCTTCATCAATGTTAGCGAGGGTCACGCTGTTGGCGAGGACTTGCGCGGCGATGTATTGGTTGTATTTTTCCACTGCGGGTGCGAGGATTGGGTTTGGCTGTATGACGACGCGAATTTTGTCGGTGATCTCGTAGCCGTTGGCTTTGCGGATGTTTTGGATACGGTTGACGAGTTCGCGGGCGATTCCTTCCTTTTTCAGTTCTTCGGTGACGGTAATATCGAGTGCGACGGTGAGGCGTCCTTCGTTCGCGACGAGCCATCCGGGAATGTCTTCGGAAAATATTTCTACTTCATCGAGACCGATTTCTGCGGTTTGCCCTTGGACTGTAAGTTTGAGCGCGCCTGTTTTTTCCATCTCGAAAATTTCTTCCTGTGTCAGGGCGGCTATTGCTGCGGCGAGGTTTTTCATTATTTTTCCGTACCTCGGGCCGAGTTTTTTGAAGTCGGGTTTGACTCGTTTGACGATTATTTCGGCTGTTGAGTCCACGTATTTGACGGATTTGACGTTTACTTCGTTAAGTATCAGGGTTTGTACGGCTTCTATGGCTTTTTTTTCTTCTTGGTCGGGGACGGGAATCATTAGCATTTGCAGCGGTTGTCTTACTTTGATGTTCACTTTTCTACGTAACGCGAGCGCCATCGAGGATATTTGCTGCGCCAATCTCATTCTGTTCTCCAGAGCTTTGTCGATGAGGGTTTCATCGGGTTGTGGGAAGTCTGTAAGGTGTACGGAGGGTATTTCTGATGTATTCATGTTCATTTTTTCTTTTTGTGTGCCGCAAAATTAGCATAAAATTCTCAAATTCGTGCAGGCGGCCGGAAGATCGGCTGTTGTGGCGGCAGGACGGGCGACGCGTTTTTTTAAACCACTCGCGCGGCTGAGCAGACAAGTGACGCGTTTGCGCAGACGAACGACTTGTTTGCGCAGACGAGCGGCTCGTTTGCGTCGACGAGCGGCGCGTTTGCGTCGACGAGCGGCTCGTTTGCGTCGACGAGCGGCTCGTTTGCGTCGACGAGCGGCTTGTCTGCGTCGACGAGCGGCTCGTTTGCGTCGACGAGTGGCTCGTCTGCGTCGACGAGTGTCTCGTTTGCGTCGACGAGTGTCTCGTTTGCGTCGACGAGCGGCGCGTTTGCGTAGACGAGCGACGCGTTTGCGTAGACGAGCGGCGCGTTTGCGTAGACGAGCGGCGCGTTTGCGTAGACGAGCGATTCGTCTGCGTCGACGAGCGACGCGTCTGCGTAAACGAGTGACACGCTTGCGCAAATGCATGATGTATTTTGTCAAACGGCAATATCATTTAGTCACTTAAAGTTTTTAAAATCGTCAATGAATTGAAGGTTTTTTTAAACGGAACGCGCGTTTTCGCAGGCAGGCAGAGGATTTGCGAAGACAGACGGTTCGTTTTCCAAAACAATAAGGTAATTTGGGCGCTTAAAGCATTTGTATTCATTAACGTTATTAAGGTTTTTTTAAATGTACGGAGGGGTTGGTAAGACAGGCAGTGAATTAGCAGACTTAATCGTTCAAAAATCACAAACGCGTTTTGTTTACAAAAAAATAAAAACTGCGTAAATCGAAAAAAATGATATACCTTTGCAAACAATTCTCATAACTGCAC
>JAIRMF010000121.1 GCA_031258895.1 Dysgonamonadaceae bacterium
AAGATATTCATTAGTAACCCTGTTCTGTGCCTCTATCCAGGCCGCTCTCGCCGGAGAAGCTTCGTCCTCAAGCCAACGGTACGGGTCCTCAATCTTAACGCCGAAATAATTGTCCGTTACCTGTTCTCTCGCAGTTTCCGGATATACCGGTTTTGTTTCCATACGGCAGGAAATAAATATTAAAATGATGACTGATGGTATTATAAGTTGCGGTTTCATTTTGAACCGCAAGACACGGGACAGATGAAAGACTCTCACCCGCCGATTCGATTTATGTAGGTCTCCATATCCTTGTCGCCGCGTCCCGACAAACAGACTACAACGGTATCTTCCTTCCCAAACCGTTTCTTACGAAAAACGCCAAGTGCGTGCGCCGATTCAAGAGCCGGAATGATACCTTCCATCCTGGTAAGCTCAAAAGCCGCATCAACAGCCTCAAAATCCTCAATAGCAAGCACCTCACACCGTCCCGTGCGGGCAAGATTCGCATGCATAGGCCCTATACCCGGATAGTCCAAACCTGCGGAAATAGAGTATGGCTCTTCTATCTGACCGTCCCTGTTTTGCATCAACAAGGTTTTCGCCCCGTGTATAATTCCGGTGGTTCCGAGATGTATCGTAGCCGCCGAACGACCGGAATACAGGCCCTCGCCCGCAGCCTCCGCCAGAACAATCTTAACCCGTAAATCATCAAGATACTCGTAGACAGTGCCCGCCGCATTGCTGCCTCCGCCGACGCAGGCAACGAGATATTCCGGAAAATTACGCCCAGTCTTTTCTTCCAACTGTAACTTGATCTCCTTCCCTATAACCGACTGTAAACGTGCTACCATATCGGGATAAGGATGCGGGCCAACCGTCGAACCAATTACATAATGCGTATCGGACGGATTACAAACCCAATCACGTATAGCTTCGTTCACAGCGTCTTTGAGAGTCATGTTGCCACTGGTTACCGAAACAACCTTAGCTCCGAGCATCTCCATCTTACGAACGTTAAGGTTCTGTCTCTCTACGTCCGTCTTACCCATATAAACGGTACAGTCGATATTCATCAGGGCGCAAACGGTTGCGGTAGCAACTCCATGCTGCCCGGCTCCGGTTTCCGCGATGATACGAGTTTTTCCCATCCGTTTCGCAATCAGGACTTGTCCTATGGCATTGTTTATCTTGTGGGAACCGGTATGGTTGAGGTCTTCACGTTTGAGATAGATACGGCAACGGTATTTTTCCGACATTCGTTCAGCAAAATAAAGCGGAGAGGGCCGGCCTGCGTAATCTGCCAACAGCTTTTGATATTCTTTTTGGAACTCTGAGTCCTCGATAATCTTTTTGTAGGAGCTTGTAAGGCTATCTACCGCCGCATAAAGGATTTCCGGTATGTAAGCTCCGCCGAATTCGCCGTAATAACCTTCCGTAGAGACGTTATAATTTTCCTGTTTCATTTGATTGAGATGGTAATTGAGATGGTGTAATGTTAATTGAAATGGTGTAATGTCCGTGTCGGACAGTACTTGACCACAAAGTTATGTATATTTTTCGGATTCCGGACAAAACGGAAAAATTATCGTAATTTTGCCGTAAAATCAAATTATATGACCGATAAGGAACTATACACGGCTCTTTGCCTGAATCGAAACGACGTCCCGATTTTTGCGCATCCATGGTGGCTTAACTGTGTCTGCGGCGGGACGAACAGGTGGGAAGTTTTGCTCGTCCGGCAGGACGATCAGATAATAGCCTCGATGCCGTACTTCATGCCCGCACGGGGTATAATTGTCATGCCGCCTTACACTAAAATGTTGGGAATATGGTTTAATCCGAAATTCGAGTCGTCGTCGGATTTGCGGGAACATTACCGGCGGCAGACGATTTGTGAGGAGCTTATAGAGCTCTTACCGTCGCACAATTATTTCGAACAAAGTTTCCACTATACTTTTCTTGACTGGTTGCCGTTTCACTGGCATGGTTTTCGTCAAACAACACGATATACGCATGTTATGCCGGAGGTTTTCGACCAGGATTATTTGTGGAACAATCTCCACCGCAAGCGTAAAAAGAATATTACAGCCGCCGTCGAAAAACATAAACTTGAAGTAAGAACCGATGTTCCGGTCGCCCATTTTATGGAACTTAACGAGGAGACCTACTTCAGACAGGGATTGAAACCGTATTGCAGCGATGAACTTGAGAGATTGATTAGGGAATCGTTACGGTGCGGTCAGGGCGTTATTTACGGGGCTTACGACAGGGATAACAATCTTCATGCCGCCGATTTTGTTGTATTTCAGGAGGGGAGCGCATATTGTATCGCCGGTGGGAGCGTTCACGAGCATCGGGATTCCGGTGGTCACATTCTTACGTTATGGCAAATCGTCCGCGATTCTTCCGCACGTTCCGCAAGGGTAGACTTCTGTGGTTCGATGATGCGTGGCATTGCCGGATTCTTCCTTGAATTCGGGGCCATTCAGACGCCTTACTTTGTTATCGAGAAAGGCTGCATGAACATTATGACAAAGATACGCCTTAAGGTAAGTCGAATGACAGGCAGCAGATTAAGCGTATCATAAATAAACGTTTCCGGAACGATTTTTTCATGCGCCGGATGATTTAGCTACTGCGCCAGACGATTCAGCTACTACGCCAGACAACTCAGCTACCACGCCAGACAACTCAGCTACACGTTGCTGGTTCTAACGATTATTGGAATAAAACATTTCGATGGCTATGAATAAAAAAATAAGCGCCCGCCAAAATTAATCGACAGACGCCTACCTCTTCCAATATACTACCACGTAACCAAATTACGCTCAATCAAGAGGGTATTCATCAAACGCGTAAAGTACGGTAGACAAATAACGCTCCCCGGTGTCCGGCAAAATGACAACTATCGTCTTCCCAAAACTCTCAGGCCTCCGAGCAACCTGAACCGCAGCAAATACCGCAGCTCCTGACGAAATACCCGCCAACAAACCCTCACGCTTCGCTAACTCACGACTCGTCCGAATCGCATCGTCACTCCTCACCGGAAAAACTTCATCCACCACAGCAGGATTAAACGTCTGAGGCTGAAACCCTGCCCCAATACCCTGTATCTTGTGCGGCCCGGGAGAACCACCCGACAAAACAGGCGACTCCGACGGCTCTACCGCAATAACACGTGTCGAAGGATTGCGAGACTTTAATACCTCGCCTACCCCGCTTACAGTGCCGCCGGTGCCAACTCCCGATATGAAAATGTCAACCTTACCGTCAGTGTCACGCCATATCTCCTCCGCCGTCGTACGCTTATGAACATCCGGATTCGCAGGATTCTCAAACTGCTGGAGAATAATCGCCCTACCGTTCGATTCCTTCAACTCCCGAGCCTTCGCTATCGCACCCTTCATCCCTTCACTCCCAGGCGTCAAAACTAAATTCGCACCAAGAGCCTTTAATAAATTCCGACGCTCAATACTCATCGTCTCCGGCATCGTAAGCGTCAATTTGTAACCCTTAGACGCACTAACAAATGCAAGACCAATACCCGTGTTACCACTTGTAGGCTCGATAAGCTCCGTGCCAGGCCCCAAAATACCCCGCCGTTCTGCGTCTTCAATCATCGCCAATGCAATCCTGTCCTTAACGCTCGACGCAGGATTAAACGACTCAATCTTCCCAACAACACGAGCCTGCAAACCATGACCGGCATTGAAATTCGTAAACTCTAACAACGGCGTGTCACCAATTAACTCCGTTAAATTTTTTGCTATCCGTCCCATCTTAATTTGATTTGAAATTTGTAATTAATATTACGTCTGCCTCCGGTAAACTCCCCAACAGGACAAATACCGTCGCAAACAGTCCCGCAAAAGTAATAGATTTCACCAGACCCCACAATACCATAAATATGGTATTTTTTATTAGAAAATTTCACCGTACCTTTGCCGCTCCAAAAATTATGAATGCAAGAACATACATACTCGCCGACAATCAAGACATCAGTAAGGCCGGAATACGTTTCCTGCTCAAAAATAACGGCTTCGAAGGAAACATCGCCGAAGTCTCTACAAAAAAAGAACTGATAAAAATGCTGCCGGACAACAGTAATGCCGTCGTCGTCCTCGATTACACCGCGTTCGACTTCGTCCATATAGATGACCTCTTAGTCGTCGCAAGTCGGTATGCCAAAGTATCCTGGATACTGTTCTCCGAAGAGTTAAGTTTCCAGTTCCTGAAAAGAATCTCTATCGAAAACTCCTTCAGTATCCTGCTCAAAAATTCAAGCAGCAAAGAAATATCCACCGCTCTCCTCGACGCCCAAAACAACAACCGATACCTGTGCCCAAGAATAGAAAACTGGATAAATTCCCAAGACGCCAAAACCGCAGAAAAACAACTCCTGACAACTACCGAACAGGAAATACTCAAACAAATCGCAATCGGTAAGTCCGTCAAAGATATCGCAGACGAACGTTCCGTCAGCGTGCACACAATAACAACCCATAAAAAAAATATCTTCCGCAAAATAGAGGTAAACACCACCTTCGAGGCCAGCAAATACGCCCTCCGTTCCGGACTCCTCGACGCATTAGATTACTACATCTAATAACTGAAATAACACCGGCCCGTGATACCGCCCAACCGGTAATATGTGATTACTTTTTCGTAACTTTGCACCCGAAACATCACCAATGAAAGGAAATGAATAAATCAAACTTCATCCTCTGCACCGCAATAACCGTCCTGGCAATAACAGCAGCCCGCGCACAAAACAGCGTAAACTCCCCATACTCACGATACGGATACGGTGCACTCGCAGATAAAACATCCGTCGGACAGCGCGCCATGGGAGGTATCGGATACGGACTCAAAAACAAAACAATAATAAACCCGATGAACCCGGCATCCTACGCCAACGTCGATTCACTCACATTCATGTTCGAACTCGGCCTGAACGGTAGATATTCATACCTGAAAGAAAATACCGCTAAATCCTCCGGCATAAACGGTAACCTCGAATACCTCGCCCTACAATTCAGACTCCTCCCTAACCTCGGTATCGGCGCCGGAATGGAACCCGTCTCGCAAACAGGATACGAATACAGAGACTCAGGCAACCTTACGGAAGGTGATGCAGAACTGTACAACACAGTATACTCTGGCAACGGAGGCCTAAACAAAATTTACGGAACAATAGGCTACGAACTGTTCGACAAACTCTCGCTCGGCGTAAAATTCGCCTACCTCTACGGAGACATATTCCACAACAGACTCTTCAATAACACAACCACCGGAGCAAATAATACCGCCGTATCAGACACTTTACGCGCCTCCGGAATCGCTCTCGACTTCGGACTGCAATATCTATTCCCCATCAGAAAAAATTATACCCTCATAATCGGCGCTGTCTATACCCCAAAAACCAATTTCAACGGGTCATATAAATATGGCGAATACAGCGTCAATAATTCAACGGGAAATATCTCCGTAGACTCCCTATTCTCGGAAAATAAAACCGTCCATCTGCCCGAATCGCTCGGATTAGGCCTCACGTTTACCCGTATCAATAAATATACCGTCGGAGCCGACGTCCTTTACCAAAAATGGGGAAACGAAAAACTGTACGACGGAGAAGGAAAACTGAACAACCGCCTGAAAATTAATGCCGGCGGAGAATTTATACCCGACCTCATGAACAACAAATTTTTGAAAAGAGTGAGATACCGCGCAGGCGTAAGTTATTCCGATGCATACTTCAAAATTAATAATGTCAATACACAACAAAAAGACGTGGGATACAAAGAGTACGGCCTAAACCTCGGCTTTGGCTTCCCAATGGTCGACCGACGCTCGTTCGTCAACATCTCGTTAGAATATTCGCGAATAATACCCGAAATAAAACAACTCCTAAGCGAACAGCAAATTAAACTGTCCGTCAGTTATACCTTCAATGAAGCGTGGTTCTACAAACAAAAACTAAAATAACGCTCCTGCCATTCTGCCTGCTGATACTGCTGACAGTTTGCGGCAAAAAAGAAGGTAAACTGCCGATGGTCTCCCCTGATGAGGAACACAGAGAACGGTGGCTCGTTACCCACACAGAAAATGTTTCCTCCCTGATTTCCGATTCGGGCGTAACACGCTACCGGCTCAATGCAAAAGTCTGGAATACCTATCAGCCGGAAAAACAGGAATCCTACTGGCATTTCCCGGAAAAATTCCACCTGGAAAATTTCGATTCCCTGTTCAATGTCGTAGCTACTGTAGATGCCGATACTGCTTTCTATTACGAAAAACGCGAGATCTGGCGGCTCGCCAAAAATGTGCGAATCCGTAATCTCGACGGCGTCCTGTTCGAAACGGAAGAATTGTACTGGGACCAACGAGCCAGGCCTGAAGCGCCCGACGCAATACAAACAGCAAAACCGGTCAGGGTAGTCCTTCCAAACGGTGACGAGCAACATCACGCCGGAGGATTCAAATCGGACCGGTACATGCAACTGCCCAGATTCTACAATACTAAGGAAACTATCACCTTTATTGAAAAAACCGGCACAAACAGCCGGCAACAGGATGATTCGCTGCAAGAGAGGCAGAAATCCGATTAAAGAACAGTCCGATTCTCTATATCCCCGCTCCGTCCGTCAAGTCGAATCGCACCGCTTTAGTTTGCAGAATCCGTGAATTGGGAGGAACGCTGTGAGTAAGCCAAATATTTCCACCGATCACCGTCTTCGCCCCTATCGTTATGCGTCCCAATATTGATGAATTGGAAAAAACAGTCACGTAATCCTCAAGAATCGGGTGCCGCGGCAAATCAACAGGATGCCCTTCGCTGTTATAAACGAAATTACGTGCACCAAGAGTAACTCCCTGGTACAGGGTAACGTGATTACCTATGATTGCTGTTTGTCCGATTACTATGCCTGTGCCGTGATCGATACCGAAATATTCCCCTATCTGAGCCCCGGGATGTATGTCGATGCCCGTTTCGGCATGTGCAAGTTCGGTAATAATCCTCGGAATAAGCGGAACTTTCAAAGTATAAAGTTCGTGCGCTATTCTGTAATTAGTAACGGCTTTGATGGCAGGATAGCAAAAAATCACTTCCCCGTAACTCCTTGCAGCTGGATCGTTGTTGAAAACAGCCTTTACGTCGGAGGACATCAATCGTTTGATTTTCGGAAGAGTATTAAGAAATTGATATGTCAGTTTTTTTGCCTTTTCCCTCAGTTTAGGCGCATCGGAATCCTTAGAATCGGGCTGGAATTGCATGGCATCGTAAATCTGTTGCGAAAGCAAATGAAAAACTTTTTCCAACCCAATGCCGGTGTGATAAACCAGCGAATCTTCATTCACAAGCGGATTACCGTAATACCCGGGAAAAATAACCGAGCGAAGACAATCTATCGCCTCACTCATGCTTTCGGGCGAAGGCAAACGTCTCTCTCTAACCGGAATGTACGGATAATTATTAAAATGATTTTCAGTCAGCGCAAGCACCGTCTTTTGTATATCACTCATGTCTTTTTATTTTGTCATTGGGGTACAAAGGTAATCATTTAACCTCAGAAAAGGACAAGTCCGACGAAAAATATTTTGAAATCCGCTCCTACAAATTTTTCTGCCGTTCGTTCAAATGGTCATAGAGTTCCATCAAATCCCCCTTTATCACTTCCGTAAGGAAAAACTCCCGTGCACGGCAAGCGGCATTTTCTCCCATTGTTCTTCTCAACTTTTCGTCGGCAAGTAAACAGTCGATCGCTTCGGCAAAAGCCTGCGAATTGCGATTCTCCACCTCGATACCGGTCTTACCGTTGATACTGACCCAATTGACGCCCGATGCAGGAATTGTAAACGTGACGGCAGGAAGCCCGCAATACATCGCCTCGGCAAGTGCAATACCGAATGCTTCATTCCGTGTAATTGACGGAAAAAGGAAAATATCGGAGGCATAAAGATAACATCTAAGTTCGTCATCGCTCAATATACCTGGAAAGTAAACATTAGGCGCATTGCACGATGTTTCCAGTTTTTCGCTCAGAGGCCCTTTGCCGGCAACCACAACCACAGCATCTTCCGAAATCTTGGGAACAGCTTCAAGCAGGTACAATAATCCTTTGTAATGCACATGCCTGCCGAAAGTGAAAAGGATTTTACGGTATCCATACTTTTCACGTATTTTTTCTATTCTCGTCAAATCTTCCTTTTTTGGGATTAATTTGCTTACATTAACCGTATTGGGAATGATTTGCAGTTTATTTTTCCACGAAAGTAAGGGGCGGGAACCGTCAATATATGTTGCACTCGTGGTTAAAATTCTGTCTGCGCGCCGCAGCAGGCGTTTCTCTATCGGTCTGTAAAATTCATATAAAAACCCCTGTTCAACAATATCGGAATGCCAGTGAAGTACAAGTTTCACGTTTTCCGGAATCGTCATCAATAGGTATAGGCTAATTAGCGGATTAGGAGTATGGAAATGAACAATATCAGGTTTGTATTCATCGAGAATATTTTTTAATTCTTTAAGGAATGTGAGCGAAACCGACTGTCTGAACAGTTTCTTCCACACGCCGCAGCGCACGATCCTGATTCCTTCGTAGAGGGAATCTTCCGTTTTTGTCTTATCATTGAAACAAATAACGATGTGACGGATTTCGGGTAATCCGGCGACTATATTATGACAAACGTCTTCTATTCCACCGATATGAGGAGGATAATAATTAGGTATATGTAGTATTTTTGTCATTTCAGGATGTGTCTCTTAATAACAGAATCGGTTCCGACAGCAGAAGTAAAATACGGTAGACGGCTGTACTCATCCATATTGTTTTCAATACAAATCCCGAATACGATATACCTACCGTCAACATAAGCAACGCGACAACAGTCCGATTTGGAGGCAACAGTCCATCTATGAGCGCATTAAATTTATCAATTCCTTTTAGCCAAAATATCGGGAACAAACTTTTTAACGTCTCTTTCGGAACAATCAGGAATATTGCAAATGAACTTGCAGTAAGGTAAAAAAACACTCGCAGATAGTCTATAGAAAGTCCGATGAACATTGGTAGAAGGCAGATGAACTGGAATGACCATACGGCGGAAAGTGTTGTTCGATCGTCAGCGTTATATAACATTACGGGGTTTTTCCGGAATACCATTGCAGCGTTTATTGAGATGTAATAAACAATCAGCAATACGAGCAACCAATACCAAACCGGCAGCAGGTAATATTCTTCGCGCAGAAAATTTATTCCGAAATGCCATACAAAGGTATCTGTTCCCGACGATCCAAGGAAAGCAACGGCATTATTATCCGGTAAAAGGTTCAACGGTTTCCCTGAAATTACATGCCACGAATCCCAGATTTGCTGGGCAGTTATACTGTCGCCATGCATCAGTATTACCATAGTGAAAGCAACAATACATGGCATAAGCGACAAGACGGTCATCGTGATTGAACCGGCAACCGAAATCGTTTTTTCTCTTAACGACTTGTAAAAGAGGAAGAATAGCGGCGGCAAAGTAAAGAATACGAAGACTTCATGGTTTAGGATCATAAATACGGCAATGAGATTAATAACCATGATCTTCACTGCAAGGCACATATTCTTTTTGTTGTATATCAGTAGAATCGGGATAAAACAGCAGAACATCATAAAATCTTTCCTTATCCATACTTCGGACATTATTATACCTCCGCAAAAAAAGCACAGAGGGATTATATAGAGCGGATATCCTCTCTTTTTGAATGTGGCTGTGAAGAACATGACGACATAAGCACAACACACAACGGATATGATTTTCACAGTCAGTACCACATCAATTCCGGTAGCTTTTGTAAAGCGGAACAAGATTTCTCCTAACAGGCCGCGCCTGACAAACCCCCCTTGATAGTTTATGAGAAACTCCGATATCTGATAGGATGTAAAACTCCAATCCTCCAACAGATCTTTCACAATGATGGATGCAACGGAGAGAGTAAGCATACCAAATATCAGATCAAGTATCCTCTTCTTCTTCTCTCTATACATATTTTCCTTCATCTGCATAGTTAAGCATTTCCCTGTCGCCACGACTATTACCGTAGGCAAAGATATGATATTTCTTTCGATCAGGCAAGATCTTTTCAAGTTGCCTCACTTTTTCAGCTCCGTAGCAGTTGGGCGATTTCAGTTTTCCGGTAAGCAGTCCGTCAGGACCGATCTCTATCTGTGTTGCGATAACATCTATTCCGTAGGGTTTTGCCCAGTGTTTGATCCAGTTTTCGAATGATGCGCTGACTATGATGATACGTGTGCCGTGGGCTATGTGTTCCTGCAAAATATTCATTGTGTCAGCCCTGATATATCCGTCAAGTGATTTTGAGAACTCCTTACACAGGTTGTCAAATTTTTGCGAAGGCAGGTTACGAAAGAACAGGGAGAACAGTATTTCCTTTGCCCTGTGCCTGTTTACTGCCCCAAGTCGGTATGTCAGATAGAGGGGGGAGAATAGGAGCAAGCATGCGGCAAGCTTCACTCTGTTCTGTGAGAACAGTAAGAATAACCATAACGTATCACGTTTGGTAAGAGTTCCGTCAAAGTCAAATACTGCTATTTGTTCCATCCGTAATGCAAAGGTATAAAAAAGATATTACATTGATACTGATAAATCGTAGACGGGTGATAAATCAGATACCTGTGTCCTGAAATTTGTCAGATGCGACGTTGTTATTCACATTGCTTTTTTGTGCGGATTCGGTTCGAATTTCATTAGGACTTTTTTAGGTTTTTTATAGCATTTTATTCTTACTTGATCCGGATTTTATTTTTCGTTTGAACGGAGTTGGTTCGGAGTTGGTTCGGAGTTGGTACGGCGTTGGTTCGGACTTGCTTTTTTGTTGATTCGGATTTTCTTAAGATTTTATTAAGGGTTTTTTAGGAATTTTAAGAACGACTTGCCCTAATAAGCTCGTCTCTCCAAAGACATGATACAGGTCATGCTCCCTGCACTCTACGGTAAAAGTTTTTAAAGTCATTAAGGCCGTTAAGGAGGTTAAGGCGCTTAAAAACAGGTTGTTTGCGGTGAATGTCTTTCGCCGTATGGTCGGTTATTCCGCAGTGGAGTTCAATCCCATAAGAAGTTTCTCGGCGTTCTTGCGGCCAATCAGTTTTTCAAGCTCCTCTATGGGTGCATCTTTAATGCGTTTCAAACTTTTGTATTTTGTCAGAAGCTTGTCTTTAAGGGTTTTACCTATTCCCGGTATGTTATCGAGTGCAGAGGTTGTCTGTTGTTTGCTGCGCTTATTCCGGTGGAACGTTATTGCGAAACGATGGGCCTCGTCCCTGATGCGCTGTATGAGTTTCAAACTTTCGGAATTCTTGTCAAGATACAGAGGGATAGGATCTTGTGGGAAATAAATCTCCTCAAGACGCTTCGCTATCCCTATCAGAACTACTTTCCCGTACAGGTTCAGTCGCTTCAAAGAATCAGCCGCAGCACTAAGTTGACCCTTCCCTCCATCCACCACTATCAGCTGCGGTAGTTGGTCGGGATCAGTTACAGACTTATAACGTCGGAAGACGATCTCACGCATTGATTCATAGTCATTTGGGCCCTCTGTTCTCACGTTGAATTTTCTATACTCCTTTTTTGCAGGTTTCGCCCGAAGAAAAACAACGCACGACGCAACCGGGTTCGTGCCTATCATGTTCGAGTTGTCGAAACACTCTATCCTCGCCGGTAAGAGAGTCATATGGAGGTCGCTCTGAAGTCTCCTTAAGATTCGTGTTTCATGACGCTCCGGAGTCGCCCGGAGTTGCGTCATGAGTTCCGTTCGACGCTGGTTCGCATTCCTCTCGGAAAGCTTGAGAAGCTTGTGTTTTGCGCCCCTCCGGGGAACCGTGAATACGACGCCGTCCGGCTCTATATCCGGAAAAAAGGGCACGATAACTTCCTTCGCACAACTTTGAAGCTTAGATCTAAGTTCCACGATCCCGATCGCTAGTATCTGCTCCTTAGGTTCATTAAGTTTAAGGTTGTATTCGATTGTGTATCCGCTAATTATTACTCCGTTGGAAATATGCAGGCAATTAACAAATGCAGTTTTTTCGTACTGTGCAAAAGAAAAAACATCGGCGCTGCGGACGTTACCCGTGACTAACCGCGATTCAGTGGCGTAATTTTCGAGGGTCATATACTGATCCTTCAATTGTTGGGCCTCCTCAAAACGTAACTCGGACGAATATTTAATCATCTTCCCATGTATCTTACGGCTAACTACGCCAACATTACCCCTCAATATTTCCTCCGCTTCGCTGACATTTTCATTGTAGTCGGACTCCAATTGTATACCGGTACAGGGCGCGGCGCATCGTTTGATGTGATATTGCAGGCATACCTTGAACTTTTGTCTGTCTACGTTCTCTTTAGTTATGGAATGGTTGCAAGTGCGGATTTTATATAAGGTCGTAAGCAAATTAAGTACGTTCCTTGCCATCGCAGCCGAAGCGTACGGACCATAATATTTTGATCCGTCGTCGTTTTTGCGTCGCGTGAGGTAAATCCTTGGGAACGGTTCGTTTTTTATCACTATCCAAGGGTAGGTCTTGTCATCCTTCAAAAGTATATTGTACTTCGGCTTGTGTTGTTTGATCAGGCTGTTTTCTAAAAGAAATGCCTCCTGTTCCGACTCCGTAAGAACACAGTCTACAGTCCGAACCTTCTCCAACATCGCCTGAACTTTGGGATCTGTCTGTCTGGTAAAGTAGGAAGATACTCTTTTTTTGAGGTTTTTTGCCTTTCCGACGTAAATGATTGTCTCATTACGATCCTTGTATAGGTAGCATCCCGCACTTTCTGATAAGGAAGAAATTTTTTTCAATAATTCATTCTCATATTCCTTCGACATTCGACTGATATTTGTTGGTTCATTGTTCTATGTTAAAAGCATCGTAAGCGCTATAAAGTCCTCTACAGTCAACTGTTCCGGACGTCTTGACAAAAAATTATGATCGAAAATCCCATGTTTTGAGGAAATAAGCTGTCTAAGCGAGTTCCGAAGCGTCTTACGCCTCTGATTGAACGCCGTTTTTACCACCAATTTTAACGCTTCCTCACTGCAAGGAAGCGACCGTCGACCGTTGCGTATCAGTCTGATAACCGCAGATCTTACCTTTGGCGGCGGATTAAATGACTCCGGCTCTACGGTGAAAATATACTCCACATCGTACCACATTTGCAACAACACGCTCGTGATACCGTAAGTCTTTTTCCCAGGTAAAGACGATATACGGTCGGCGACTTCCTTCTGCACCATGCCGGCACAGACTGAGATTAAGTCCTTGTGTTCTATTAGTTTAAAGAATATTTGATTTGACAGATTATAAGGGTAATTCCCGATAAGCGCAAATTGAGAACCAAACAGGGACTCAAGATGAAGCTCCATAAAATCTCCCAGCATGATCCTGTCTCTAAACTCCGGAAATCTTTCATGCAGGTAAGCAACAGAGCGCGGATCTATCTCAATCATCCTTATGTTTTGATGTACTTTTGTCAAATACTGTGTGAGCACCCCCGTACCAGGCCCTATTTCCAGCACAGGTAGTTCATCTTTAGGAATTAACCCCGCAATCCGCCTTGCAATTTCTTCATCTGTCAAAAAGTGTTGGCCTAACCTTTTTTTTGGTCTTATGTTGTTCCGTTGCATTATATACTCCTTACTGTACAAAAGTAGTCGGAATTTTTTGTTCAACAAAATTAAGGTACTTTTGTGCAACAAAAATCATACGGAATGGAAAAAATTCTAGGTATAATCCCCGCAAGATATGCATCGACAAGATTCCCCGGAAAACCCCTTGCGAAAATAGACGGTAAAACCCTCATAGAACGAGTATACAAGCAGGTTTACCGCTGTTTCGAAACAACCGTAGTCGCCACAGACGACAGGCGTATCTTCGACGAAGTTACCCGCTTCGGAGGACACGCAATCATGACCTCAAAACACCACCAAAGCGGTACCGACAGATGTTTTGAAGCGCTAAGCAAAACAGGCGGACAATACAACGCAATAGTCAATATCCAGGGCGACGAACCGTTTATCTCGCCATCCCAAATCGAAACGCTCAAAAAAACCTTCGATAATCCCGATTTCCAAATATCTACCCTCATCAAACCGTTCGAACCCAATGTCGATCCTGCAACACTGTCCGACCGTAACACCGTTAAAGTCGTCACAGACCTATCTATGAACGCAATCTATTTCAGTCGTTCAGTTATTCCCTATCCCCGTGATTCCGAACAGCTTGGAAAAAACCTCCCGCATATAACATATTACAAACACATCGGCATCTATGGCTTTCACCCCGACATACTAAAAGCCATTACCTCGCTTCCCCGTTCTCCGCTTGAAACCGCCGAAAGCTTAGAGCAACTCCGATGGATAGAAAACGGATATCAAATCAAGGTAGCTGTCACCAATATCGAAACAATAGGCATCGACACGCCGGAAAACCTCCAAGATGCAATACGCAAACTAACACGCAAACAGTAAGCAAAAAAGATCACGCAACCTGGAAAACTCATTCGTCCAAAGCACAAGCAAATAAGCTATCTTTACGAACGTCAAGACTACAATATCTGTCCATAAGCCTACATATCAACGGTTAAACACTATTTCATCGCTACAAAGATAGCAGCGTACCATAAAGTACGGTAGCAGACTATACGATAGTAGCCTTGATTTTTATTACAGTCGCTTGGAAATACTTCGATTTTCGTGTAACTTTGTGCCGTGATCTAAAATAGACATAAAAATGGTAAGAGTAAGCAACAACAAGAAAACAGCAACCGATACCCCGAATAGACGTAACAACCCAATAGACAAATGATTTCAATAATAATATGCTCCATAAACCCAGAGCGTTGCAAAAAAACAATTGACAACCTATCGGAAACAATCGGTCTTGAATGTGAAGTCATTGTCTTTGATAATCGTCAGTATAATTGGGGAATTTGTAAGGTCTACAACCATTGCGCCGAAAAAGCAAAATACCCATACTTATGTTTTGTGCATGAAGACGTATTTATCGACACTAAAGAATGGGGAAAAAAGATTACTGAATTCGTAGAGAGAACACCGAAATGCGGCGTAGTAGGGTTTGCCGGAGGTTGCCAAATCCAAAAGAATATAAGTTCATGGTGGGCAGGGGAAACCCGAATGAATATCAGAGACGGCTATAAAGGGGGGAACAAAGAATATTTAAGGAGGGATTACCTGAATCATAGATACGACGCGAATCCCGAAGGAGAATATTTTTCCAAAGTTGTATGCATTGACGGACTATTTCAGTTTGTTAAGAAAAGGATATGGGAAGAGATAAGATATGATGAAAAAACATTTAAAGGATTTCATTTTTACGACGTTGACTTTAGTTATGCCGTATCTAGAAGGTATCATAATTATGTAATACTGTGGAATGAAGTTTATCACGATTCTCCCGGACGGACAGATAATAAGGAATACATAGAAGGGATGTTTATATTTCAGGAGAAATGGAATAAGGACTTACCGAAGAGCATAAGGTCCAGAGGAAGAATAAATAATTTACTGGCTGAATTAAACGGAGCATACCGTGTTTTAGGGTACTGTAAGAGAGCAAGGGTAGGAATAAAAGAATACTCTAAGCAGATATTAAAGATAAACGGGATAGGATATTTTATAATAATAACAATGTATCTGTGTGTAAAGATACCATTGAAGATAATAATAAAAACATTAACAAAAATAAGGAGGAAGAAATGAAGTAGGCGGTCTGGCTTCCGTTTGTCCGCCCTGTGGATTGACCGTGCCTAAGCCTGTTATGCGCTCCCCGCTTTACCTGCTCGTTGCTTTGAGGGTGTGTCAGAAATTTTCGGTCGATGAAGTTATCTCTATACCACACACATTATCATGAAACGTTTATCGGCAGGTCTTTGTACGTCATACATCATCACTAAAAAGACATAAAGTCGCTTCAGTATGCCGTGTATAAACTTCCCAAATAAAACAGGACAACGACAACTCACATAACGAAATTTTTCCTACCTTTGTACGTCCAAAATAAACTCCTACATAACTTCAATATGCAACAATCTTTCGTCCATTTGCACGTACATTCGCACTTCTCGATCCTCGACGGAATGGCGTCAATCCCTGCTCTCGTCAATAAAGCCGTCACCGACGGTATGAATGCCATAGCACTTACCGATCACGGAAATATGTTCGGTGTGAAACAACTTTACGACTACGTCAACAAGATAAACAAGGGAAAAACCAACGAACAACGATTCAAACCGATAATCGGCGTGGAAGCATACTGCGCCCGCAGATCCCGACACGATAAATCCACCAAAGAAGATGCCAGCGGATGGCACCTCATCCTTATCGCCAAAAATAAAACCGGATACTATAACCTCTGCAAACTCGTCTCAAAAGCCTGGATCGAAGGATTCTACTACAAACCCCGTATCGACAAAGAACTGCTCGAACAATATAAAGACGGCCTGATAGTCTGCTCAGCCTGCTTGGGCGGTGAAATACCCCAAAAATTGATGGGGCAAAACGCTAAAATCGTCGATGACGACAATAATGTGAATACAACCCTGAATCCCGATATCAAACCCAGAGAAATCTCCGAAAAAAATAAACAAAAAGCAGAAGAGGTCATAAAATGGTTCAAACAACTCTTCAACGACGACTTCTATCTCGAAATACAACGACACAAAACATTCAGACAGGACGCAGACACCGAAACATTCCAACGACAACATGAAGTCAACCGAGCTATCCTCGAACTTGCCGCCAAAACCAATACAAAAGTTATCGCATCCAACGACGTACACTTCGTCAACGAGGAACATGCCGACGCGCACGACAGACTGATATGCCTCAATACCGGAAAAGACCTCGACGACCCCAAACGATTGAGATACACCAAACAGGAATGGCTCAAAACGAGAGAAGAAATGTACGAAATATTCGAAGACCTTCCCGAAACACTCGCAAATACCGTCGAAGTGGCAGACAAAGTGGAATTTTACAGCATTGACAGCGACGCTATAATGCCAATCTTCCCGATTCCCGAACAATTCGACACCGAAGATAACTATCGCAACAAGTATTCCGAAGAAGTATTACGCGAAGAGTTTAACAATGGAGATGAAAACAGATTCGATAAGTTAGGTGGCTACGAAAAAGTGTTACGAATAAAGTTCGAAGCGGATTATCTGAGTTCAATCACTATGGAAAAAGCAAAAAACCGATATGGTCATCCGCTCCCCGAAGACGTCGCCGAGAGACTGCATTTCGAACTCGAAACAATGAAAAACATGGGATTCCCCGGATACTTCCTCATCGTACAGGACTTCATTGAGGCGGCAAAAAGAATGGGTGTTGCGGTCGGGCCGGGGCGTGGTTCGGCTGCCGGATCGGCGGTCGCGTACTGCCTCGGAATAACGGAGATAGACCCACTGAAATACGACTTGCTCTTCGAACGTTTCCTAAATCCCGATCGTATCTCCATGCCCGACATCGACATCGATTTTGATGACGATGGACGAAACGAAGTCTTGCGCTGGGTCACGGAGAAATACGGCAAGGAACGTGTCGCCCACATCGTCACTTATGGGACCATGGCTGCCAAATCTGCAATCAAGGATGTCGCCCGTGTACAAAAGCTAACCGTCGCCGAGGCTAACCAGCTTTCCAATTTTATTCCGGATAGGTTGCCCGAAGATAAGGACGGTAACGCAATTAAAATCAATATATCGAACTGCATAAAGCACGTAAAGGAACTCTACGACGCTCGATACTCTAACAATGAAAATTTCTCCAATACGCTGAAATATGCTGAAATGCTCGAAGGCACTGTCCGTCAAACCGGAGTACATGCCTGCGGAATAATCATCGGCGCGGATGACCTTACCAACTATGTCCCGCTAAGTACGGCAAAAGAAAAAGGTAGTTATGAAGAATTACTCGTGACGCAATACGAAGGCTCGGTCATAGAATCCGTCGGACTTATCAAAATGGACTTTCTGGGACTGAAAACGCTCTCCGTAATAAAAGAGACAATTGCCAACATCAGACATTCGAAAGGCGTTGACATCGACATCAATAAAATTCCACTCGATGATAAGGAAACTTACGAATTATACAGCAGGGGCGACACGATAGGAACGTTTCAATTCGAATCGCCCGGCATGCAGAAGTATCTTCGCGAACTGAAACCTACAAAATTCGAAGACCTGATAGCAATGAATGCCCTTTACAGGCCCGGTCCTATGGCTTACATCCCCGATTTCATCAACCGTAAGCACAATCGTGAGGCTATCACCTACGATTTTCCCGAAATGGAAGCGCGGTTGGAGGAAACCTACGGCATAACGGTCTATCAGGAACAGGTGATGTTACTGAGCCGTGATATAGCGGGATTTACGCGTGGTCAATCCGATGAGTTACGTAAGGCGATGGGCAAGAAACTCAAGGATAAGATGGAAGCTTTGCATGTGCAATTTATCGAAGGTGCGGAGAAAAGAGGGTTCGAACCGAGGGAAAAGCTGGAAAAAATATGGTCGGACTGGGCGGAATTTGCCAAATATGCCTTTAACAAGTCTCACGCAACGTGCTATTCGCTTGTTTCCTATCAGACGGCGTACCTCAAAGCGCACTATCCTGCGGAATTTATGGCTGCCAACCTGACGCGAAACCGTGATAATATTTCGGATATTACAAAGTTCATGGATGAATGCCGTTCGATAAAGATTACGGTCAAAGGTCCTGACGTTAACGAATCGGAGCTGAACTTCACCGTCACCAAATCCGGTGATATACGTTTCGGGCTGGGGGGTGTGAAAAACGTTGGCGTCTCGGCGGTTGAGGCGATCGTGCGTGAGCGGGGAGAAAACGGGCTGTTCAAGAATATTTTCGATTTCGTGGAGCGGATCGATCTGAATGCCTGCAACAAGCGAACTTTTGAGGCTCTTGCTTTTGCCGGTTCGTTTGATTCTTTTACTGAGGTCAGCCGTGAAAATTTCTTTGTAAAGAACGCCAAGAATGAAACGTTTATCGACATCCTTATTCGTTACGGCAACAAGTATCAGAACGATAAGGCCTCAAATACAAATACTCTTTTCGGCGGATTTGACTCGACAAGCATTGCCAGGCCTGGTATTCCTAAGGCCGAAGCATGGAATAATATTGAGCGACTGAACAAGGAGCGTGACCTGGTCGGGATTTATCTTTCCTCTCATCCGTTGGATGATTATTATTTGATATTTAAGTATGTGTGCAAATTTTTTCTCAGTGAGTTTGACTCTTTGAAGACTATAGAAAATCTGAATCGTGAGGTTCTGTTTGGCGGGATTGTCTCCAATTACCGGACGGGGATGACAAAGAAGGGACAGCCTTTCGGGGTCATCAAGCTGGAGGACTATACGGGCAGTGGGGAGATTGCGTTGTTCGGCAACGATTTTTACGATTATGGCAAGTACGGAGTTAACAACACTATTTTGCTGGTTCGCGGACAGGTTTCGGAAAACAAATTCAAGCCTGGGGTGATAAATTTCAATATAAGCAAGATTGAGCCTTTGACGAAGGAGATCGCCGGTTCGATGATTCACAAGATCACTATTTATCTGCCTTTGCACGGTTTGGATTCCAGGATGGTCAACGAACTTTCCACTCAGATAAAGAGTACGAGCGGTAATTGTTCGTTATATTTTCAGATTGAGGACATAGAGAGTGTGTTGTCGGTTTCTTTACATGCGGAGATGTACAAATTCGGGCTTGACAGGAAGTTTGTTCATTATCTTGAGGAGCAGGGAATAAGATTTACGATTAATTAAAAAAGACGGAAAAGATGACAATTGAAATTACGAACTCCAATTTTCAGGGGTTGATTGAAGCAGGAAAACTTGTAGTGGCGGACTTTTGGGCGGAGTGGTGCGGTCCGTGCCGGATGATCGGTCCGGTGATTGAGGAGCTTGCCGAGCAGTATGGTGATGAGGTTATTATAGGCAAGGTAAATGTTGATCGGGACGAGGAGTTACCTGCGCGTTTCGGCGTACGCAACATCCCCACCATTCTGTTTTTCAAGGATGGCGAGCTTGTGGACAGGCATGTTGGGGTTGCACGGAAGACGGTGCTGGAGGAGAAGATAAATCAGTTGCTGTGATCGGGCGTCCGTATTGCGGACGGGTTTATCTTTTCTTTGTTGTTTTGGTTTTCTGCCTTTCCGGTTATTTTGGGTGGTTTAATGTGACGTCCTGACTAAAGTTAATCCATCGGTCATCAGTCGTTTCACGGTTTCCGCTATAAGTCGTCCTTCGGCTTTACCTGCGAGGGTTTCGGTTGCGATGCTCATCACTTTGCCTATTTCTTTTAGCGATTTCACGCCGGTTTGCACGATAATTTTGCTGAGGAGGCCTTCGAGTTCTTCTTGCGAGATTTGTTCGGGCAGGTAGCTTTCTATCACGGTGATTTCGTCGAATTCTCTTTCGGCGAGGTCGGTGCGGTTTTGTTGTTGGTATATTTCCGCGCTATCTTTCCGTTGTTTCACCATTTTTTGGAGGATTTTCAGGGCTTTTTCGTCTGAGAGTTCTCCTGTTGCGCCTTTTGCTGTTTTTGCCTCGATGAATTCTTTTTTTATGCCTCGCAAAGTTTCGAGTCGGACTTTGTCTTTTGCCAGCATTGCCGATTGGATGTCGTTGCTGACGGTGTCGAATAGGTTTGTCATAATGATTTGTTTTTGTAAGGTTTGATAAATTGATTTGCTGCAAAGTTACAAAAAAAATACGAAGGGTATGTTAGGGGCGAGGCGTTGATATATTCCGATAAGAAAGGCCGCCCTGTTTTTTTTGGGGCGGCCTCGCTTTATAACACAATGAAAAGAATTCTTTTTAGTCTCCTTTATACACAACCCGGAAGCCGATATTGGTGTCACGGCTGAGCGGGCCGTTGCTGTGGCGACTCGAGACGCGGCAGTCGTCATTGCCATAGAACCAGCCGCCGCCGCGTGAGACGCGATGCGAATTCGTAGCGGGACGGTAGGACGGGCCGTGAGGTTCGTTATAGTTATAAGGAGACCTGTACCAATCCTGACACCATTCATAAACATTACCACTCATATCATAAAGGTCAAGCTCATTTTTGAGTTTCTGTTTTACGGGCTTAGTACCGTAAATACCGCTGCCTGGGTTGGTGCAAGTGGTACTTGTGTTGTTATTGCCGCTATACCACGCAA